>CAJAYZ010000062.1 GCA_903949225.1 uncultured Planctomycetaceae bacterium | reverse complement strand
GTCGACTCCCTGTACGACCGGTGCGAAAGTTGGGAGGCGATGATCGACGGACCGCGGAGGAGGAAGCCAAGGCCCCCCGAAGATGACACCGACGAAGGCGGGGACGACCGCCGCGCGAAGTCGCTCCGCCCCTTCGGTGAGGTAGCCAGTGGGCAGCGGCACCCCAACCTCGTCTATGAGCGCGATGCCGAGATCGACCGGATCGTCGACCAAATCGTCCGGGTGGGGCGGTCGTTCCTCCTTGTTGGTCCATCGGGCGTCGGGAAGACGGCAATTCTGCGTCAGGCCACGCACCTCCTCGCTTCGCGCGACGAGAATGCCTGGCGCTTCGTCGAGACGACGACCGGCATGCTCGTGGCCGGGCAGGTCTACTTCGGGCAGTGGCAGGAGAAGATCAAGGGGCTTCTGGGTGTGGCCCAGCGACGGATGCGGATCGGGATTTGGCTCGGTGACACTGGCCACCTTTTCTCGACCGGTCGGACGATACAGTCCGAGGACAACATCGGATCGTTCATGGCCCCCGCGATCGAACGGGGGCGAGTGCTCCTGTTCGGCGAGGCGACGCCCGAAGTCCACGCCGCCCTCGTCGCCGCCAATCCGTCGGTGACCCGCCTCTTCGACACGATCCACATCGAGCCGCAGAGCGCGGAAGCCGCGGCGGAGACCGTCCGCCAGGTGGCACACGCGCGCGCCCACCATGCCGGGACGCGTCGGGGCGTCGTGCTGCAATTTGCCCCCGAAGCGGTGGAGCGCTGCGTCACGCTCGGCCATGCCTACTTTCCATCCACGAGCCCCCCGGCCGGGGCGATCCGGCTCATCGACGGGGTGCTCGAGGACCGCGTCCTTGGTGCCCTCCTGCCGTCCGGCTCAGCGGGAGAGGAAAGGCGAACGATCATGGAACGCAAGGGATCGCCGCCGGAGGCCGTCGGTGTGGGCCTCTCCGCGGGCGGCGGGCCTGTGCCGGCGCCGCGAGTGGCGATCCCGCCGGCCGCGGTGATCGCGGCGCTGTGCCAGCTCACCGGTGCCCCCCGCGCCCTTCTCGACGACGCCATGCCGCTTCCAGCCGCCGACGTGCGCCGGTTCTTCGAGAGCCGGCTTGTCGGCCAGGCGAGGGCGATCGATGCGATCGTCGATCTCGTGGTGATGATCAAGGCGGGGCTTGTCGATCCGGCCAGGCCGGCCGGCGTGCTTCTGTTCGTGGGGCCGACAGGGGTGGGGAAGACAGAGCTTGCCAGGGCCCTGGCGGAGTTCGTCTTCGGCAGCACCGATCGGCTCGTCCGCCTCGACATGTCGGAATATGCCCGACCTGATGGCGCCAGCCTGCTCCTCGGCAGTCCGGACGATGGCAAGGGGCTGCTCGCGCGGGTGCGGCAGCAGCCATTCTCGGTGATTCTCCTCGACGAGATCGAGAAGGCCCATCCAGTCGTCTTCGATCTCCTCCTCCAGCTCTTCGACGCCGGCCGACTTTCAATGCCGGATGGGGAGACGTTCAATTTCAAGCAAGCCGTGATCATCCTCACGAGCAATCTGGGGGCGGGGGAGCCACCGCCGGGGGGATTTGGGTTTGTCGAGGCCGAGCGGCCGACGGCCGAGGACTGGATAGAGCAGTCGGTGGGAGAATTCTTCCGGCCGGAGTTCGTCAACCGGCTCGGTCGGATCGTCGTCTTCGACCCGCTCGACCGGGCCGACGTCCGGAAGCTGGCGCAGCGAGAAATCGGCGCCGTCCTCCTCCGCAGCGGGATCACGAGGCGCCGTCTCCAGGTCGATATCGATCGGGCCGTCGTCGATCTCCTTGCCCGCGTCGGCTACGACCCGCGCTACGGTGCTCGCCCCCTGAAACGCGCCGTCGAGCGGGTCGTTCTCGGGCCGCTCGCGCACGTGCTCTCCGAGACGCCCGTGTCGGCGGGCACGGGGGTGATCCAGATTCTCCCCGCCGGCGACCGTGTCCGAGTCATCCCGATCCGCGACGACCGTGCCGGCCGACAGCAGGAGGTGGCGGCGGTGCGGCTGGCCGATCCCTTTGATGGCAAGGCCACGAAGGCAACGGCCGAGACCCTGAAACGCTGGCTCGTGGAACTGGCCGCCGAAGTCGACCAGACCCGTGCCGAGCACGAGCGCCGGGGGGTGGCGGCGCGGCGGTCCGCGATCGTGGCCGAAACCGCCGCGCCCGGCTTCTGGGACGATCCGGTGCGGGCCCGGGAAGCGCTCGCCGAGCTCTATCAGGCCGAGCGGACGAGCGAGGCGCTCGCGGCCGTTGTTGAGGAAGCAACGCGGATCGCCGCGGAGACGCGCTGCGCCGGCAGGGCGACAGGCTCTGCGGAGATCGCCAGGCTCGCCGCGGAGATCGAGCGCTGCCGCCGCCAGGCGACAATCCTGCGGTTCGCGATCCTTTGCGATTCACGACTGCAGCGTGCCGACGCCTTCCTCGTTTACGATGCCATCGACGGTCAGGCGAGCGAACATGTGCGCCAGCTTGCCGACAGCCACTCGGCCTGGGCGCGGCGGCTCGGCTTCGATGTGGTGGAGGTCCATGAGGAGCGGGCCGGCAAAGGAGTGGCCAGGCAGATCGTCCTTCAGATCAACGGCGCCG
>CAJAYZ010000061.1 GCA_903949225.1 uncultured Planctomycetaceae bacterium | reverse complement strand
TCGAGGCGCTGGCGATCGATCAGGTCGGGGAGTTCGTGGAGCTGGCCAGCGTGCTCCTCGAAATCAAAGCGCGGGCCCTTGTGCCCCGTCCCGAGGAGACCGAGGAGCCGGTGGAATTGGTTCGCGAGGATCTCGTTCAACGATTGCTCGAGTACAAGCAGTACCGCGACGCCGCCGTCCACCTCGAAGACCGGGCGAGGCGGTGGGACCTCCGCTTCGCCCGCGTCATGGCCGACGTGCCCCCGGGGCGGGGGCAGGCTGCGGAGGTGTCGATCGGCGATGTCCATGTCTGGGACCTCGTCGGGGCCATGTCGCGCGTGCTGCGGAAGCGGGAGAAACGTCGTCCCCGGCAGATTGTCCACGACGATACGCCGATCGAGACCCACATGGAGCGGATCGAGGGGCTCGTCACGGGGCGGGGGAAGGTGGCTTTCTCGGAGCTGTTCGAGGAGGCTATGCCCCGGTCGCGCCTCGTGGGTATGTTTCTGGCGATCCTCGAGTTGGTCCGCCGCCATCGGCTGGCAGCCCGGCAGGAGGCCCTCTTCGACGAGATCTGGCTCGAGCCTCCCCCGGTCGTTCCGCAACCTCCCCCCGCAGCGCCCCTCGCCGCGACCGGCTCCCCCGCCTCAGCGTCCGCCACCACGACCTCGGCGCCGTCCCCGGCTGCCGGAGCGTCGTCCCCAGCCGCCCTCCCCCCAGCCGCCGACCCCCCTGCATGATCGAGAACGCCCCGCTCCGCACGCTCGTCCACAAGGGGCTCACCGTCCAGGGCTATTCCCGGGCGGCAGTCCAGAGTTACTGGCGGATCCCGGAGCTGAAGCTCGGATTCGATCTCGGGGCCCAGCCCTGGGCGTTCATGGCGACCGGAACGTGGTTTCTCTCCCACACCCATCTCGACCACATCGCCGCCCTGCCGGTGTACGTGGCGCGGCGGCGGATGATGAAGATGGAGCCGCCGACGATCTACGTTCCGGAGGCGTCAATCGAGCCGATCGAGAAGCTCCTCAAGGCGGTGTCGCGGCTCGACCGCGGGCGGCTCCCCTGCACGCTCCTCCCCGCCCGCCCGGGCGACGAGATCGAACTCTCGCGCGAGCATGTCGTCACCGTCTCGGAGACGACGCACACGTTGCCGAGCGTCGGCTTCGTTGTCTGGGAACGGCGCCGCAAGCTCAAGCAGGAATATCACGGTTTGCCGGGGGAGAAGATCCGCGATTTGCGGCTCTCCGGCACCGACGTGACGCACGAGGTGCGCACTCCGCTGGTGGCCTATCTCGGTGACAGTTCCCCCGAGGGGCTCGACCGCTGTCCGGCGATGTTCGAGGCGATGATTCTGATCACGGAGCTCACCTTCGTGGCCCACAATCACCGCAAGGAGCGGATCCACAAGTTCGGACACATGCACCTCGACGACTTCCTCGCCCGGCGCGACCGGTTCCGCAACGAGGTGGTGATTGCCAGCCATTTCTCCACCCGGTACACCGACGAAAAGATTCTCCGCATCCTCGCCAAGCGGCTTCCCGACATGCTCGGGGGCCGACTCCAGGTGTGGCTCTGAGTGGCTCTGAATTGTCCGTGGGCGAAGGTGCCACCATGCCAGTCGCCGTGGAATCGCCCCGGTCCGCCTACGTCCATGTCCCGTTCTGCCGGCATCGCTGCGGCTACTGCGACTTCGCCGTCGTGGCCGGCCGGGATGACCTCGTCGATCGCTACCTCGGGGCGATCGGGCATGAACTCGGTCGTCTCCCCGCCGCTCTTGACCTCGACACGCTGTACGTCGGCGGGGGCACCCCGTCCCACCTCGGCGCTGAAGGGCTGCGGCGGTTGTGGGGGGCATTTGCCGGCCGTCTCGCCCCCGTGGCCGGCGCCGAGGTGACGATCGAGGCCAATCCGGCCGATGTCGATGCGGCGCTCGTGGCGGCGGCGGTGGCCTGCGGGGTGAGCCGGGTCAGTCTCGGCGCGCAGTCGCTCTCGGCCCGGACCCTCGCAGCCCTCGACAGGGATCACACGCCCGAGGAGGTGCGCCGTGCCGTCGCCCTCCTCCTCGGTGCCGGCTTAGCCGTCAACATCGATGTCATGACGGCAGCACCGGGCCAATCACTCGCCGAGGTGGAGCGGGATCTCGACGACGTTCTCGCCCTCGGGGTCCACCACGTCTCGGTGTACTGCCTGACCTGGGAACGGGGCACGCGATTCATAGGCCTCCTCAACCGTGGCGCCCTCGAGCGGGCCGAGGAGGATCTCGAACGGCGGATGTTCGAGGGGGCGATCGAACGGCTCGAAGCGGGGGGCTTCGAGCACTACGAAGTCTCGAACTTCGCCCGCCCTGGCCACCGCTGCCGCCACAACGAACGCTATTGGGACTGCCGCCCGTGGGAGGCCTTCGGGCCCGGGGCGGCCCGTTTTGACGGGCGAACGAGGACCACCAACCACCGCAGCCCCTTCACATGGATGCGGCGCGTCGATGCGGGGCTTGACCCCGCTGCCGACCACGACCGGATGACGGCGGAGGGGGCGGCCCGGGAGCGGATTGTGGTGGGCTTGAGGCGGCGGGACGGGATCGTCCGCGCTGCTTTTCAGAGGGAGAGCGGGCTTTCTTTCGACGATCTTGCTGGGGATTTAGTGCGCGGATGGGTGGCCAACGGCTGGGCCGTCGATGACGGCGCCCGGGTCCGGCTCACAAGATCGGGCCTCCTCCTCTCCGATAGCCTCTGGGAAGGCGTGCTGGGCGATGGCTCCAGAGGCGGGGGAACGGGGTGAACCGGCCTCTTTCCGCGGTCTGCGGAGGTCGCTTGCCCGGGGCGGCAGGCATTGGTATCCTCCGGGGCTTCCGTCGAGAGGGTTCGCGCCTGCCGGTCAACGAGGCTGCGGGCCACGACGAACCGCAGACAAAAGAGGACATCGGGATCAATGAAGACGTTCATGGCGAAGCAGGGCGAGGTTGAGCAGCGCTGGTGGCTGGTCGACGCGACCGACAAGCGGGTGGGCCGGTTGGCGAGCGAGGTCGCGATGATCCTCATGGGAAAGCATCGCCCCACCTACACGCCGCACGTTGATACCGGCGATTTCGTCATCATCGTGAACGCCGAAAAGGTCCAATTCACCGGCAATAAGTGGCAGCAGAAGCTCTACCGCTGGTACACCGGTTACCAGGGGCTCAAGTCGGAGACTGCCGCCGAGCGCCTCGAGCGCAGGCCGGAGTTGATCATCGACGAGGCGGTTCGCCGCATGCTCCCGAAAACCCGCCTGGGCCGGCACATGCACGACAAACTCAAGGTCTATGCCGGTGCGGAGCATCCCCACCAGGCCCAGATGCCGGAGACGCTCGAACTGGCGGCCCGCTGACTTTCACCTCTCCATCCACACCACTGACACCGGGTCCGATCGCTAAATCCGGATCCTGACACGAGGACTCATTCGATGACCGAGCAGGGAACGAGAAGTGTGCGCAACAACGGCGATGTGCTCGCCACCGGTCGACGCAAGACGGCGGTGGCCCGCGTCCGGTTGCGTCCGGGCAGCGGGACGATCAAGGTCAACGGTCGTGAACTCGGCGTCTATTTTCCCTCGATCAAGGATCGGGTGCTCGTTTCCGGGGCTCTTGAGGTCGTCGGTCGCCAGTCGGCCGTAAATGTCGACATCACCGTCGACGGCGGCGGCCCGTCCGGCCAGGCTGGCGCCTGCCGGCTCGGAATCGCCCGGGCTCTGAAGAGCTTCGACGGCGAGCTTGCCGAACCGCTCCGTCAGGGCGGGTTTCTCACCCGTGACGGACGCATGAAGGAGCGGAAGAAGTACGGCCTCCGCGGTGCCCGTCGTGGCACGCAGTTCTCCAAGCGTTGATTTGGACTGTCCGGCCTGCCGGACAATCGCCATCGATCACCAGCAAACCCCAGGGGTGCCCCCCCTGGGGTTTCTTTTTGGCCTTGGGCCCCGGTCATTCGCTCGTTGTTCGGCCCTTCGATCGGTACCATCCCCCCGTCCGGCAATCCCTTGGCATCCCCTCTCGATTTCCCTCCCCTGAAACCGAAGGCATACTAGATTCGAGAGGGGGGAGGGCAGCTTCTCCGGCAGCCCGGCGTTCCGCCCCTCGAATCCTCCTCGCACCGGCTCGATTCCGGCATCAAAGGGTTTTGCTATGGCCCGCTCTCTGACCGCTTTCCTCGGCCTGCTCGCGCTCTCGTTGACTGCGGTGGTGGCACAAGCCCGCGACGCCGGGACGACGAAGCAACCGGCCAACCGGCCGACGGCGGAGGTCCAGGACGTCCTCGACGCCGAAGCAGCCGGGCTCGTGGCGGTGAAGTTCATTCCGAACGACTCTCGCTCCGCGCAAATCCTCGTCACGAACAAGTCGAACAAGCCGTTGACGCTGAAGATGCCGGCGGCCTACGCCGGTGTTCCCGTGCTCCGACAGATGGGTGGCATGGGCGGGATGGGTGGCATGGGCGGCGGCATGGGTGGCATGGGTGGTGGCATGGGTGGCGGACAGGCGATGGGTGGCGGTGGCATGGGTGGCATGGGTGGCATGGGCGGCGGCATGGGGGGAATGGGCGGTGGCATGGGTGGCATGGGGGGCGGCATGGGTGGCATGCCGGGTGGCGCCTTCTCGGTGCCCCCTGAAAAAACCAAGATCATGCGGATCACGACCGTCTGCCTCGAGCATGGCAAGAAGGAGCCTTCGAGCCGAATGGCCTACAAGCTCGTCGCCCTCGAAACCTTCTCCACCGATCCCAAGCTGCAATCGCTCTTGGAGGCTCTGGGCCGCGGCGAACTGTCGCAGAAGGTCGCCCAAGCCGCCACGTGGCACGTTGCCAACGGACTCACCTGGGAGGAGCTCTCCGCCAAGAAGATCGATCGGCTTGGCCGCCCCGATGATGCCTGGTTCACCCAGAACGAGCTGCTGATGGCGCACCGCTCGGTCGCCGTGGTCAGCGAGCGGGCTGCTGCGGCGGAGGCTGTGGAGCCGGTGACCCCGAGTGCCAGCCAGGCTCTGGGCCGCTGAGCGTCTCTGGCCGCGGTTGCCGTCAGGGAGCGGACGCGTCGACTTCCCCGCTTGAACGAGTCGCCAACGCCCGCCACATCTCCTGGGTGATGTCGGTGGAGAAGCCGCGGACACTACCGTCCATCAGCGCGGCATTGACCAGTCCGGGGTGGTAGCTTCGGGCGGTGACTGCGGCCATCGTCGGCGCGGTCGCCGACATCGCCTCCCGTTGGTTGTTCCAATCGCCGTCCACCTCGACGCCGTTGACCGTCACGCGGAAACTCGATCCGGGGGGAAAGGTGGCAGTGAAGCCCGATTGATGGACGCGGCCGTCCACCCACTCGGTATGGCCGCTGTCGGCCTTCACGGTGCCTCCGCTGGGAATCCCAGCAGCCAACGAGGGGGCGGCGCTCCGGGCGGCGGCGGTGTCGCGGCGGTACGGGGTGTAGGCCCGGACTTCGGCGAAGGCGAGCGTGTGGGAGAGCCCGTCGAGAACGTCGGCGGAGCGGAGACGCCCGTTGACGACGAACGTCCCATCCCCGGTCTCGCCGGTGACGGGATCTAGCACGAGCCAAGTGCCGGCGTTCACGCCGTAGTTGAGCGGGTAATAGAGGGTGCTGCCGTCGACACGCTGGCGGTCGTTCTTCTCTGACGGGCAGAGCAGGGGGGCGATCCGCAGCGACGAGATCTGGGTGACCCCGTCGGCTAAGCGGGCCGCGGAGTAATCAACACCGAGTTGTCGGGCGATTTCGGATCCGACGGCGACTTCCTCGACGTACGGGAGCAGTCGCGCCTGGGCCGACCACGAACTCCCCGGCGTGGCCACTGCCCCACCCCAGGTTCGGAGGGGAGGGTAGCGGCGGGTCGCCCCTTCGTGATTGGCCAGCGCCAGCGTCCATTGCTTGAGATGATTTTGGCACTGCATCCGTCGCGCCGCTTCCCGGGCGGCCTGAACCGCGGGAAGGAGGAGGCCGACAAGCGTGCCGATGATGGCAATCACGACCAGCAGTTCAACGAGCGTGAAGGCGCCGCGATTCGGAGGTGCCCGCAGCCGCCCGCAGGCACCACCGTCAGAGCTATCTTCAAAGGCTTTCATGGTGAAAAAATGCTCCTCAACGATATTGAGACTCATTCTCGTTAGCGAATTATCTCCTTCTGAGCGTCGGTGTCAACCTCCCGGGGGCCGGAGGGGCAAACCATCGGACGGTCAGCTGCGTAGTTGGCGAGTGGATCGCAGCGCCGGGCTCGGGTTCTGCCCGGCCCTGAGGGAGGGTTTGGCGACGCCTTTCGGGGGGCAGCGGTCGGTCCGGGCGACTCCCCCTCCGGCGCCGTTCCGCGGGCTCCCTGTTCGGGTTCTGTGTTCGGGTTCTGTGTCTGGGGCTTGGGCCCCTACACAATTGGCGACTTGTCTGTACAACGTGGTGGTTGCATTGTTGGTGGGGGATTTCGGCAGGTTTCGCCAGTCCAACGAACGAAGTTCGGGCATCACGAGGAAGGTTCCATGGCAGCGCAGGAACGGACGGTGAGACGGGAGCACGGCGAGGTGATCGTCGAGGCCCGCAACTTGGCGAAGACCTACCGGGACTTCTGGGGCCGGAGCAAGAAAGTAGCGCTCAAGCCGCTCGATCTGGAGATCCGGCGCGGCGAGATCTTCGGCCTCCTCGGCCCGAACGGTTCTGGCAAGACGACGACGATGAAGCTCCTCCTCGGGCTCATCTTTCCGACGTCGGGCGAGGCGTTCGTGTTCGGCAAGGAAGCGACCGACGTCTCCAAGAACGAGCGGATCGGCTACCTGCCCGAGGAGTCGTACCTCTACAAGTTTCTCGACGCCGAAGAGACGCTCGACTTCTACGGCCGCCTCTTCGACATGCCCCCCGACGAGCGCAAGCGCCGTGCGGCAGCCCTCATCAAGCGCGTGGGCTTGGAGCGTGACCGCAAGCGTCAACTCCGGGAGTATTCCAAGGGCATGACTCGACGCATCGGCGTCGCCCAGGCGCTGATCAACGATCCAGAATTGGTCATCCTCGACGAGCCGACCAGCGGGCTCGATCCGATCGGGACGCGCGAGATGAAGGACCTCATCATCGAACTGCGGGAGAAGGGGAAGACGGTCATCATGTCCTCGCACCTCCTTGCCGACGTTGAGGACGTCTGTGATCGGATCGCCGTCCTCCATCAGGGCGAGCTCAAGGAACTCGGTCGCGTCGATGATCTCCTCCGGGTCACCGACGTCACGCAGATCCGGGCCAAGGGGCTGTCGGCCGCGGCGACCGAGGAGATTCGCGAAGTGCTCCGGCGCCACGGTGGGGAGGATATCGAGATCGGCAATCCCCGCACCACCCTCGAAGACCTGTTCCTCGACGTCGTTCGCGACACCGAGGCGCGGCCTGGCCGGCGGGCCCGTCAGGGGTAGGACGGATCGGTGGACAGGGGCCGAGGGGAGAGTTTGGGGCGGGGTTGATCGTGCAACATGGGTGTGGTGAGTGGTGACACGCAGCGGGGCAGCGGCACATGGTTCTGGAAGAGGCGATTCCGAAGTTCTCGCAGTGGATCGGCCCGGCGTTCCTCTGGTATCTGTTTGCCGCGAGTCTCCTCGCGGTGATTGCCGCGGCGGCATCCTGGCTCGTGCAGTCGGCCGTGTACGGGCCATTGCAGGCCGGTGACCGTGTCTACCGGGGGATCCTCTCCGGTGTTCAGGACCTCGCCGGGATGTCCCCGCGGCGGATCTGGGCGCTCGCCAGACTCGCCATCCAGGAGGCGCTGCGGCGCAACGTCTTGGTGGTGCTCGCGCTGTTCGCGATCCTCGTGCTCTTCGCCGGTTGGTTCCTCGACCCAGCGAGCGTCAACCCGGGCAAGCTCTACCTCGGATTCATTCTCACCGCGACAAACTTCCTTGTCTGCATGGTGACCCTGATCCTCTCCGTCTTCAGCCTCCCGGCCGACTTCAAGGCCAAGGCCATCCAGACGGTGACCACCAAGCCAGTGCGAACCGGGGAAGTGGTTTTGGGCCGCATGCTTGGTTTTTCCGTGGTCGGCACGGCGCTGCTGGCCGTGATGGGGGCCGTGGGCTGGGGGTTTGTGGTGCGGAGTGTGCAGCACGGCCACGAACTCACGGCTGAGGATGTCATCGAGATCCGCTCCGAGGACGGCACCGTGACCGGGTACGAGGGGCGCACGAGCCTCGACCGCGGCCACCGCCACCGGGTCGAACTGTCGGCCGACGGCAGTGGGCGCACCGACCACATCCAAGGGCACCGCCACGAGATCGAGGCGGTGACCAACGGCGGCAAGACCGGCTATCGTCTCACCCCGCCGCTCGGCCTTCTCGAGGCACGCAAGCCGCTCCGGGGCACGCTGCGATTCCTCGACCGTCAGGGGCAAGCCAGCGCCAAGGGGATCAGTGTCGGGGCCGAGTGGTCCTACCGCCAGTACATCGAGGGGGGAAAGCTCGCCGCGGCCATCTGGACCTTTGAAGGGGTGAACGCGGCGGATTTCCCCGACGGGCTGCCGCTCGAGATGCTCGTCCGCGTCTTCCGCACCCACAAGGGGAACATCGAGAAGGGGATTGCCGGAAGCGTTCGCGTTCGCAATCCGACCAGTGGGCTCCAGTCCGATCCGCGGTATTTCACCGCCAAGGAGTTCACGATCGACGAGTGGAAGGTGCCGCTGGCCCTCTCCACGACCACCACCGATGGCGGCACGAAGCAGGTCGACCTCTACCGCGACATCGTCTCCGACGGCAAGGTGGAGGTTGTCCTCCAGTGCCTCGAGCCGGGGCAGTATTTCGGCGTCGCCCAGGCCGATTTCTACGTTCGCAGCGGCAACGGGTCGTTCGCCTGGAACTACCTCAAGAGCTGCCTCGGAATCTGGTTCTCGATGCTGTTGGTGACGGCTCTCGGCGTGATGTTCAGCACGTTTCTCGCCGGGCCGGTCGCCCTCCTCGCCACGCTCTCGGTGGTCCTCGTCGGTCTGTTTCGCGAGTTCATCCAGCGGCTCTTCGAGAGCCAGGTGACGGGAGATTCGACGATCGCCCCCGGCGGCGGGCCGATCGAGTCGTTCTATCGGCTCGTCACGCAGACTTCGATCACGCTCGACCTCGAGCAG
>CAJAYZ010000060.1 GCA_903949225.1 uncultured Planctomycetaceae bacterium | reverse complement strand
GGGCTGGCTCTCAAACCGTTGGCCTGGTTGGGCATCGCGCTGTTCGCCGGCACCGTGTTTTTTCAGCTCGTGAACCTGCCGGTGGAGATCGACGCCAGCAACCGGGCCAAGGCGCAGCTCGTCGGGCTCGGGATCGTGCCAGTTGCCGACATGCCGGCGGTCAACAGCGTGCTCAACGCCGCGGCCTGGACCTACGTGGCCGGCACGTTGCAGAGCATCCTGACGCTGCTCTACTACGCCAGCTATCTCGTCGGTGGATCGAGCGACGACCGCTGATCACTGCGTCGGACAAAGCCGCAGGGTGTCGAGGGGCGGTCGCCGTGGGAGCGGGTGCGCCGCGTGAGCTCAGTGGTTGAGTGAATACAGCAGCACGTTGAGGGCGATCTTCTCGGCGTCCTCGCGGCCATAGCCCGTGCACTCCATCGAGTTTTGCTTCTCGAGCGCGCAGGAGAGATCGTAGGGGGAAAAGATCACGGCCCAGCGGTCTCCCATCCGCACCCCCTCGAGCTTCGGCGGCACCTGCCGCTTCCGGGCCGTCATCGGGCCGTCCCCACCGCCGGCAGGCTCGCGGAGCGTCACGGTGCGCACGTCGTAACCGCCGTATTCCCCCTTCGTGTAGAGCGGGTCATCGGCGGGGATCTCCTCGAGCGTTGCCTCGGGGAGAATGGCGGCGATCTCCGCGCGGAAGGCGGTGGTGAATCCGGGCGAGGCGCAGACGCTGTCGGCGAGAAGAGTGCCCCCCCGCTCGAGAAAAGCTTTCAGCCGTTGCCGCCGGGGGGCGTCGAAGGTGAAGCCCTGCCTCCCGTGCATGAACACGAGGTGATAGTCGAACAGCCCCGGCTCGGCAGGATCGACGAGGAGAGGCTGCTCGTCGACGCGGACACCGAGCTCGCGGGCCGCCGCCCGGAGAATGTTTGCCAGCGCCGCCGGCGCCGCGTCGCACATCCCGGAGTGGCGCAGCTTGCCGATCGAGAGTTGGCCCCGGTCGAATTGGTCGCGTGCCTTGGCCGCCTGAGGGAGATCGAGCGTGAACAGCTCGTCCTTCCGCTTCAGCTCCCGGTTGGTGGCGTAGGCGATGACGTTGGTGCCGATCGCCAAGGCGGCCTCAACCTCGGTGCGGATCGCGTCGGGGAGCGCCCGGGATTGCGTCTCCCCCACCTCCCACAGGCAGGAGAGGCTCGGCATCGCGGCGGCGTTCTTCTCCAGATCCGTGGGCGGGGCGTAGATCAGGCAGGTGCGGCAGCCGTAGTCGACGCCGAGCAGCGGCCGGTGGAGCTCCGGCGGGACGATTTCCTCGGCATGCCAGGCGGGATGCTCCGGCGGGAGAAGGTGGAGCTGGTATTCGGGCTCGGGGAAGATTTCGCCGACGAGTTGGCGGAGGCGGGCATCGAAATCGCCGCTCGACGGGCAGCAGGCCTCGGCGAACACGAAGCCCCCCTCGTCGATGAAGCGCCTGAGGCGCGGGCCGGCGTCGGGGCCGAGTTCGAAGGCCGACTTGCCGGAGATCCACAGCACCGGCGCCTGAAGGAGATCCTCGAGCGTCGCCGTCTGGGTCTCGACGATGTGCCAGGAGAGTCCGGCGGGGTAGTCCTTCTTCCAGCGTGATTCGACATGCTCGACGAGATGGGCGATGTCGTGGCCGTGCCTGTTCCAGTCGGAGTCGGGGGCGTGCCGGCTCTTGGCGACGATCACAGGCCTGCGCCCCTTGGCGAGGAACAGCAGTGCGAAGCTCGTGGCGACGACTGGATCTTCGATTCGCCCCCCCCGGAACGCCCCGGTGAGGTTGTCCTGGGTGCTGATGAACATCTTCGCCCCCTCGAGATACCAATCGGCATCGCCGATGAACCGTCGGGCGGTGAACCGGCCGACCCGCTCGAGGCCGTAGAGGTAGTAATGGAGCCAGGTCTGGCCCGCCATCGGATTCTCCACCACCGAGAACCGCCTCCCGAGCCACTCAAGCCCCCGCTCGACCAGCTTCGGTGAAGCCCCGCCGCCGCAGCAGGCGACGGAATCACGCGTCGCGCGGGCTGCCGGCGCGCCGACATGTTGGGAGGTGATCCAGACACTGGCGATGCCGGCGCACGTCATGCTCCCCGAGCCGCCGGCATTGCCGATCGTGTAGCCCCATGAGCCGTCGGCATTGGCGCACGACACCCAGTACTGTTGCGCCCGCACCCACACCTCCTGCTTGACGCGCACCCCGACACGATCGGCTTCGTGGAGGGCGAGAAGCGCGAACTGGGAGTTGGAATTGTCGCCCGTCCCCTTAGCCCTGCCGTATGACCACGAGCCGGTTGCCTGCCCCTGCGAGACCTGCGTTCCTTCGAGCCACTCGACATTCCGCTGGAGGATCACCCGATCGTCCTCGGGCGAGAGCATCGCCAGGAGCATCGTCTGGAGCGACACCGAGTAGGTCTCTTCCGGCTTCTGGCGACGGATCCACTCGAGCCCGCGCTGCATCTGGGCGTGATCGGAGGCGACGCCCGCATTGGCCAGCGCCAGCATCACCAGCGCCGTGGCGCCGACACGGGTGTCGTCGGCCCGCATCGCCACCTGCCAGGAGCCGTTGGGCTCCTGTTCCCGGAGGAGCCAGTCGCGGGCCTTCTCGATCGACCGTTGGATCTTCTCCGGGGAAACCTTCGCCCCCTCGCGGTCGGCGGCGAGGCCGATGCGGCCCGATGTGAGGGTGCCGCCGAAAACGATGGCAGCGACCAGCACGGCAAGGAGGAGACGGCGGGGAGGCATCGGGAAACCCCGGGGCGGTGACGAGGAGGGCGGTCCTTCCCCTCCGGAAAGTCTTTTAAGTCTACCGGCCGACAGGGAAACCGCCGTGCCACGCGGCCGGTTTGCGGGGTTTGGTGCCTAGGCCGATACTTGAGTCTCCCCGTCCCTTGTCACCGGTGCGGGGGCCCGCCAAGGAGGGAACTGCTCCGTGTCGACGACCCCGCGCCCGAAATCCCTCGACGACATCCTCGTCGAGTTCAGCCAGCACCGGAAGCTGATGCAGGAGGAACTGCAGAAGGTGATCGTCGGACAAAACGACGTCATCGAGCAGCTCTTCGCCGCGATCTTCACCCGCGGCCACTGTCTCCTCGAGGGGGTGCCCGGGCTCGCCAAGACGCTCATGGTGTCGACGCTCGCGCGGATTCTCGATGTCGGCTTCAAACGGGTGCAGTTCACCCCCGACCTC
>CAJAYZ010000059.1 GCA_903949225.1 uncultured Planctomycetaceae bacterium | reverse complement strand
GCATCGACGAAATCCTGGAGACGCTCCTCCGGGCCATCGGGCGCGAGGGGGGGCTTGGCACCGATCGCGGTGATGTAGTCGACGAGCGCTGCTTTGCGGGTCTGAGCGAGGAATGCCGTCAGCGCCCAAGCCCGGGCATAGGCGTCGATCGCCCCCTCCGTCGCCCGGAACGGCTCGTCCCCGCGGACGATCTCGTCGAGGACCCCGGGGCGGTAGCTGGTCAGGAAGGTGTCGAGGCGGGGGCGGTTGACCCCGCCGATCCGCTTCCAACCGCGTCCCCCCGGATCGGGCGTTTCGAAGAAGGTGGCCACCCCCTCGCTGAGCCACACCGGCACCGGCGCAAGCCTCCGGTGCATCCGGCAGTTGAAAGCCATCTGGTGGCTCGCCTCATGGACGAGCGTCGAGACGAGCCCAGCCGCCTCGGGGCTGGCGAGGATCTCGAGCCCCGCGCGACCGGCTGACGTCGCCGGTCGGCGGGCGAGCTGGTCGCTGCCGGTGAGGTCGAACGTCGTCACCCGGTTGGAGAGGAGGTTGTAGTAGCCCACCACCCGGTCGGCCGCGGCGCCGAGATCGCGGGCGGCGTGAGCCTCGTAGCGTTCGCGGTCAGAGAAGATCACGATCACGAGTGGCCGGCGCGGTGCCTCCACCTCGACGCCCGCCTTGCGCCAGTAATTGATGAAGGCATCGTGGAGCTTCTCGAACAGCGCGCCACACCACTGGGCGTAGGCCCGCGAGGTGTCGAAACAGATCACGTAATGGCGCGTGACGAGGAGATCGAAGCCCTCGGGGAGCTCGGCGAGGATCCGCTTCCCCTCCTCGCGGGGCGTGGCGGGGCTCGACGGCGCGTCGACCGATCGGCGCGAACGGATTTCGTTCCCCTGAAGAAGTTCCAAGCACTGGTCATCGAGCTCCAAAAGCATCGCGCCGTCGGCCGCCTCGATCACGACCGTCCCCTCGAGCGCCCGTTCCCCCTCGTCCCCGCGGACGACCACGGCCACCCGCTCTGGAGCCGCGGCGTCCTCCTCGACCACCGGCGGAGACGCGGCCCCGCGGGCAAGGGCGAGTCCCCACGCGGCGACGAGGACCGCGCAGACCAGCCGGAGACTCACTGGGGCGATTCGGTGCATGGCAATTCCGATCGTGGCGACGGGGGGATCCCCATGCCCTTCATGCGACCAGTTCACAGGCCCAGGGGGAAGGCCAACCGCACGCCTCCCCGTCGGCGCGACCACACGCCCCGCCGAAGGGCGCGAAGTGGCCTTGGCGGCGCCCCCGTCTGGCCGCTACCGTCCCGCCCCGATTGCCGTCCCTGGCGAGCCCGAGCCCGGCCCTTCCAACCCACTCCGATCCCATGGCCGCGACCACCCCCAGCCTGCCATCATCCCCCCGGTCCCGGCGCTCGATCGGGGCCGCGACGGTGCTGGCCTGCGTTCTTGTGGCCCTGCTCGCCGCGCCGGGCTGCGCTGGCTGGCGCCCGTGGCGCAACCGGGAGAAGGAAGCCCGGCTTGCAGAAAAGTATGGCCCGACCGCAAGGCAGCGGATCGAGACACTCGATGAGCAGTCCAAGAAGGCCAAGGGAGGCAGCGGCGGCGATCAGGTGACCTTCACCCGCGACCTCATGCGGCAGGTTCTCGAGGAGCACGATCCACGCGTCCGCTGCGAGATCCTGCAGACGGCGGCCGAGTTCGACACGCCGGCGGCCGTGGCGATCTGCAAAGGCGCTCTCCAGGATCCCGACGAAAGCGTGCGGACGACTGCCTGCGAGGTGTGGGGGAAGCGGGGAGGCGCCGAGGCCGTTCAACTCCTCTCACAACGATTCCAGACCGACTCCGAGCTCGATGTCCGGCTCCGCGCGCTGCGGATGCTCGGCAAGCTCGAGGACAAGGACGCCATCCCGGTCCTCGCAAGGGCCCTCGAGGATCCTGATCCGGCGGTGCAGTACCGGGCCGTGGCGGCCCTCAAGCAGGTCAGCGGCCGCGACCTTGGCAACGACGTCAATGCTTGGCGGGCCTGGGCCGCCGACCCGGCCGCCGATCGCAACGACTGGTCGATCGCAGAGCAGTTCCGCAAGCTGTTCTGATCAGGGTCTCGGCGGAAGCTCCGTCGACTCTGCGGGTGCTTCCGTGCCCTCGTGCCGCGCGGCCTCATGGCCCGGCCTCCTCTCTTCGCTGACCGGCACGCTCGCCGTTCGCTTCTCCGGCTCCCCTGATCGGCTGCACCGATCGATCCTCGTGTGCCGGACAGTCAAACCGTGCGTTTGATTCCTGGGGGGCAAGCTGCCTGAACCCTCCCGCTGCGGAAGACGGGGTCAACGATCGCGCCGCCAATTCGGCCGATAGCTCATGGCGATCGTTCGCAACCACAGCCCCTCAACCGTCTTGTGTCCCCCCACATGACCGCGCGTCATCCCGCCTCAGCCGAGCCCGCCGCCCTGCGCCCGTCCCCACGGGCCGACCGGCGACTCCGTGTTCCTGCGATTCTCGCCGGCTGCTGCGCGGCAATCGTGGCCGGCGGCATCATCCTGCCGTCAAACGATTCGGCAACCGTCGCCGCGCCGACCGGCAAAGCCTCCGCGATGCGGAAGCGGATCCTCGATGCCTTCGGCAGCAAACCGAAGACGAACGAACCGCAGGAGTTCATCGCGGCGCCGACGCCTCCGCGCCCCGACGAGATCGAGCGGCTGGAGAAGTCGTCGCGGAAGTTGACCTTGCCCCCGGCGCCAGCGCGTCTGGCAATGGCGCCGACGAGCATTCCCTCCTGGACTGACGTCAAGCATCTTGCCCAGGACACGGCCCGCAAGATCGTCCCCGGTCGCGAGGAACCGGGCCCCGACAACACGCCGATCGCCGAGCCGATGCCGACCGTTCTCGAAGCCACGTCGCGGGGCGGAATCGCGGAAGGGAATGCCCCGCGGCCCCCGGCCAATCAGCGATTCAATCGCCTCAAGAGCCGGGTCGCGCAGACGCTCGCCGCCTACCAACGACGTCCCCTCAACACGGCGCAGCACACCCCCTGGGAAGTGATGCACGGCTTCATCGCCTTCGGCATTCCCACGAAGGTGCGCGTCGGCGGGCCGTCGGGCGATCCGATCAATTCGATCGGTTGGATGAACTCCGGAGGGCGGTGCAAGGGCCAGGTGATGCTCGCCACCGAGGATGAGCGCCTCGTGGCGATGCGTGGCGTCGGCGTCCAGGGGCACCAGGCCCAGTACCTCGCGATCCTCGCGCAGTGCCGGGTGGCGCTCAATTCACCGATTCAGGTCGAAGGGACGGGGTTCACCGTCGCCGACCTCGTCGAGGAGGAGAAACTCGCTTGCCTCTCCGGCACCGAACTGACCTTCGCGCTCATCGGTCTGGCGCACTATCTCCCTACCGACGCCGAATGGACGGCCCGCGACGGCCAGATCTGGACGCTCGAACGGCTCGTGTCGGAGGAGATCGAACAGCCGATCCGGGGTGCCCCGTGCGGTGGCACGCACCGGCTCTTCGGGCTCTCCTATGCCTGCCAGCGGCGGCTGCGGGCCACCGGCACGCTCGACGGCCACTACGCCCGCGCCGACCACTTTGTCCGCGACTACCAGCGGTTCGCCCTCACGAAGCTCCAAAACCCGGACGGCAGCTTCAGTACGGAGTGGTTCAAGTATCCGGCCGACCGAGAGGACGACGTCGACCGCAAGGTGCAGACCACCGGCCACATCCTCGAATGGCTCGTCGGGTCGCTCGAGCAGGATCAGCTCTATCAGTCGCGGGTCGTGTCGGCGGTCGAGTTTCTCTCGGCGGCACTTCTCCGCGAGCCGTCGCGGGAATGGAAGCTCGGCCCCCTCGGCCACGCCCTCCACGCCCTGACGATTTATCAGGAACGGGTCTGGGGAAACGTGCTCCCTGGCGGGATTGCGGCCTACAGCGGCTCGATGAAGGCGGCCCCGGACGCGGCAAGGACTGCAGCCAGGGTCGAGGCGGATCGCTCCGAAGTGCCGGACTCCCTCCTCCGCTGAAACATCGGCTCTCCTAAGTTTCTTGATCCGTAACCGTCCGCTCCGTAGGCTGTGGCGTGGCACAGGCCCGATCGAGGCGTGCCGCACCGCCTCCGCTCGGTGACGATCGGGGCTCCTCAGGGGCCCCTTCGCCACTCGGGACGAGTGCCCGGCGACAAGGAACGGCCCCGTGAGCCCGGCTGACTTCCCACCGCAGCTCGAACATCTGCTCGAGGCGGCGGTGCGCCTGTTCGGCACTTCGACGGCTGACGCCATGCTCCTCCTGGTCGACCAGCGGCTCGACTGGGACCACGTCCGCTCGCTCGTCGGCTCGAGCCAACCGTTCCTCGTCGCGGCCGACGAAAAGAACCACCTCGCCGGCTGCGAAGACTGGGGGCTGCGCCGCGTCCTCCTCGACGTTGCCGGGCTGCCGGTCCACGAGCGGCTCGCCCAAGCTCTCCTCGAATGCGTCGCGGCAGAGCTCATTGCCCCGGAAGCCCAGGTCGTGGCGATCTACTCCGGCTTCGAGGCGGGCACGATCGACTCGGTGAGCGTCCTGCGGCTCGAGGAGCATCTCGGCCAACTCACCAGCCGCGACCTCCGCAACCTCGAGACGAAGGTGCCGCTGGAGACGCTCAAGCAGGTGGTCGACCTCGCCGTCGAGATCGGCCGCGAGGGGCGCGAGGGAAAGCCGGTGGGGACGCTGTTCGTCGTCGGTGACACGCGGAAGGTGATGGCATCGAGCCACGCGACCGGCTTCGATCCGGTCCGCGGCTACTCCCGCGCCGAGCGCAACCTCTCCGACCCGCGCGTCCGCGAGGGCATCAAGGAGATCGCCCAACTCGACGGCGCTTTCGTCGTCGGGCCCGACGGCACCGTCGAGGCTGCCGCCCGCTACATCGACGCCTCCGCCGAAAACGTCTCCGTGGCCAAGGGGCTCGGGGCCCGCCACTGGGCCGCCGCCGCAATCACCCGCAAGACGCGGAGCGTTGCCGTCGCCGTCAGTGAGACCAACGGCACCGTCCGCCTTTTCCAGAACGGTGAGGTCGTCCTCCGCATCGAGCCCTTCCGCCGCGCGATGAAGTGGAAGGATTTCGAATACGAGCCGCCGTCGGGCGACTGATCCCCACGCTCGAAGATTCTTCCCGGCCGCTGCCGAGATGCCCGCCCTGGCTGCGAGCTGAGTAGACTACCCCCGTCATGGCGTGCCGGAAGCTCCGGACGTGTGTGCTGTCATGCTTTGGGGGCAATCATGTCGAAGGTCCGTCTGCTCGATCTGGTGTTGTCAGCTCTGATCGGCGTTCTGCTGTTCGGATCGCCGGCTGCCGCCGCCGACCTGACCATCCTCGCCCCACGTCCGCATGAGGTGATTCAGCGCGTCGGCTATCAGCCCGGTCAGGCGCCCGGGGGGAACTTCGCCGCGGGGCAGGCCGACGTGGCGATCGAAGTGGACGCCCCGGTGCCGATCGACCGCGCCACGGCGGTGGCGAGGGTCGTGCCGATCGAGGAGCCCCCGGCCGTCGCGGAACCGGTGTGGACGCAGGTCGAGTTGGCCCCCGGGGCGAAGGCGGGCCTCCACACCGGCAGGCTCCTCGTGCCGGCCCGCGGGTGGTTCCGTCTCGAAGTCAGGATCGATTGGGCCGACGGGGCACCGCCGCTGACGGCGAGCGTCGAGCCGGTCGGCGTCGGCGAGGTGTTTGTGATCGCGGGGCAGTCGTATGCCACGAACACGAACGACGAGAAGCTCGCGGTCACCGATCCGCAGCAACGGGTGACGGCCCGCGAATGGGCCAGTGGCGGCTGGCGGGTGGCCAACGATCCACAACCGGCCCCCGACGGAAGCGACGGCGGCTCGATCTGGCCGGCGGTGGGAGATGAGCTCGCCAAGCGACTCGGCGTGCCAGTCGGGTTTGCCAATGTCGCCTGGGGAGGCACGTCATCCTCCCAGTGGCAGCCGGGGACGGATCTCCACGATCGCCTCGTCGCCACCGGAAAAGACCTCGGCCGGTTCCGCGCCGTCCTCTGGCAGCAGGGGGAGTCGGATGTCATCAATCACACCTCGACCGACGACTATGTCGCGGCGATGGAGCGAATCCGCGGGGCGGCCGTGCGGGCGTGGGGATTTGAGCCGGCGTGGCTCTGTGCGAAGTCGACGCACCATCCGACGGTCTACAACGATCCGGAAGGGGAGGGGAGGATCCGCGCGGCGGTCGATCGCCTCGTGACGATGCCGGGATTCGGCCCCGGCCCCGACACCGACGCGCTCCAAGGGGATTCCCGCGGCGACGTGAATTCGCGCCGGCATTTTTCTGCCATCGGCCAGAAGCGCGCCGCGGCCCTCTGGGCTGGTGTCCTTCTTGATCGACTGGCGACGATCCCGAAGGGGGTCGACGCGGCGTCGTTTCTCCTTGCCGATCTCCATCTCCTCGAGCCCACTTGGACGAGCGACGTCGTCTGGCGGGAGAGCAGCGTCCTCCGGGCGGCAACTGCCACAGCGCCTGCCAGTGCCCGCCTCGCCTTCCCGGCGGCGTCGATCCTCGCCGTCACGACGGCCGACGGGAGCCGCTCGGTCGAGGCTGGCTCGGGATGGCAGCACGCGCCGGGGAGCCGGGAGATCGTCTTTCCGTTGCCGACGCCGGTGCCGCCGATCCTCGATGGCGATCTCTATCTCCCTGAGAACGCG
>CAJAYZ010000058.1 GCA_903949225.1 uncultured Planctomycetaceae bacterium | reverse complement strand
AGCTTTGCCTCCGGGAGCCGCGCGGCAACGTGCCGGAAGGCCCGGAGAAGGACGTCAAACCCCTTCTCCGGCACGAGCCGGCCAGCGGCGACGATTCCGGGAAGCGGTGCGAAATCCTGCCGCGGCTCGACCACGGCGGTGCCGGGGGGAACGACGGAGGCGCCGCGGAGGTGGGGGGCGCCGTAGGTATCGAGGCTCTCCGCCACGGCCTGGCTGATCGCCGTGACGCGGCGGAAGGCGC
The DNA here is from genome assembly GCA_903949225.1 of uncultured Planctomycetaceae bacterium. Classification (GTDB taxonomy): domain Bacteria; phylum Planctomycetota; class Planctomycetia; order Pirellulales; family UBA1268; genus QWOP01. The sequence continues at coordinate 3,490 of CAJAYZ010000058.1, read as the reverse complement.
TTCCCCACGCCCGGTCGAAGCGCGCCTGAAGCATGAAGAACGGCCAGGCCTGCGCAGACAGGCATCCCGACCGCAGGCAAGCAGTGCCGACGGCAGCCCGGCAGTTCGTTCCATCGGGGCGGCGGCGGGTGCCGAGGGGGCAGACCGCCCGGTACCACTGCGCGTAGTAGACGCTCGGCGTCCCGCGGAGCGCGCGGAGGATCAGCGGCGAGAGTTGCGTAAGGTAGAGATTGACGTGGACAACGTCGGGGCGAAAGTCGGCGAGGATCCGCTCCAGGGCCCGCTCGGCCCAGGGGTTAGCGCACTGGAGGGGAGTTCGCAGGGGGCCGCTCGTGCCGTGGCAGGTTGTGTCGGCGAGATTCGAGAGCCCGGCGACTGCCGCTGTCGATGCAAACAACCGGGCGTCGTGGCCGCGGCGGAGCAGTTCGTCACGGAGCGAGAGGACGATGCACTCGGCGCCTCCCGCCGGCACGCCGTAATCGTTGACCAAGAGGATCTTCATGGCGACCGGCGCCCGAAGTGGCCCAGAAGCTTTCGGCTCCGGTGCCCGAGCCGGGCGAGGAGACCGGCCGCCTTGCGCTCGGCAGCGACCTGCTCGGCGACGGCGATTTCCCGGAGCCGATCGACGGCATCGGCCACGGCACGGGGATCCTTCCCGGCGAGGCTGCCGGCAGGGCTGCCGGTGCGCCGGGCGAGCCAGTCGAGCGACTCTCGTGAGAAGTCGAGGAGGTCTTCCTCGCTGCGGATCGACGGCCCTCCGTCGTCGTCCATGCCATCGCGGAGCGTCGCCCCGACACGCGCCTCGAGCCAGTCGAGGTGGATTCCCTGCTCGCGGATCACCGGGTCGAGAAGGAGGGGATGGAAGCGGAATCTCGGCCCGTCGATCTCGCCGAGGGCCGCGATCAGAGAGGCGTTTTGTTCGATCGTTATGCGGCCCGGCGGGGATGCGGGGAAGGACTGTCGATAGGCAAAGAGAAAACGGACGGCTGGCAGGCAAAGCGACCGGTTGGCCTCCCGATCGACGACCGGAGGCCGGTCGATTCCCAGGCGTTGGCAGAAGTCAGCCACGACACACCGATCAGGAAACGAGTGCCGGTCGTACTTCCAAAGCAGGACGTTTTCCCGTCCGAACACCTTGTCGAGGGTGGCGATCTGCGAGCGTGGGCCATCAGCGAGTCCCTTGAAGAACTCGTTGAAAGACGCCTGACGGTGCTTGAGTCTCTCGACAAACGAGCTCTCGACGGACTCTCGACGGGGGCGGATGTAGCCGACGGCCCGGGAGCTGAGATGGCGATCCTCGAGAAACCCGCGGAGCCGCTGCAAGCCGCTTCCGCGGAGAAATCCCAGGCTTTCGCTGGAGAGGAGAAAGGTCCTCCCGGCGAGGGCTGTGATTTCGTCGTCGAGGCGACCGAGCAACCTGCCACGTTCCTGGAGAAGCATCTCGGCTGAAAGGCCCTCCGCTACATGGGTGTGGTACTCCTCCGGCCGGTCGCTGAAGGCGGTGGCCACGGCGCGGCTGTGATTGCCGTGGTCGTGGATCGGATCCTGGAAGTGCGAGTAGACGAAGCGGGGATCGGCCAAGTGCTCCGACAGCGCCCGTTGGATGGCGGTCGAGCCAGTCTTCGGGAAGCCGTAATGAAGAATGCAGTCGGGCATCGGGGAGCCGAAGGCGCGGGGTGAGGCTTGTCGGGCCATCTTATAGGCGACAGCGAGGGGGTGGTCCCGTGCCCTCTCTCCGCGGGCTAGAATGCAACCAGGCATCTCGCCCCGATCGTCGTCCGCTTTCGGCAGCCATTTCTCCCCGACGGTCTCGTTGATGTCGTTCCCCACCGTCGACTTCCTCGGCATCGGTGCCCAGCGGGCCGGCACCACGTGGCTCTATCGGTGTCTGCGGCAGCATCCGCAGCTCTACCTCCCCGGGACGAAGGAGCTCCATTATTTCAGTCGCCTCGCAGGCCTAGGCCCGCGGTTCACGAAGGTCAGGAGCGTGTGGTCTGGGCTCTTCGGCCTGGGAGCCGCGGAGCGGGAGTGGCGTCAGCGCGTTGGATGGACCTTCCAGAAGAGCGTTCGCGGTCGGATATCGATGGCGACCGGAAGGGAATGGCTGCGGGAGGTCTCTTACCTTCTCCCGGGAAAGAAGAACGACGCCTGGTACCGGCGCCAATTCGCGGCCGGGACGGGGCGGCTCAAGGGGGAAATCACCCCAGCCTACGCCCTCCTCGATGACGCCGGTGTCCGCCATGTCACTCGCCTGTTTCCGGAGGTGAAGGTGATCTTCCTGCTCCGCGAGCCGCTGTCGCGGATGCTTTCGCAGTGGCATATTTCGTCGCGGGACTCCCGGCGCGTCGGCCCCCCTCCTCCAGCCGAGCTATCGGGATTTTTCGCCTCGGCCCCGGTCACCGAGCGCAACGACTACCTCCGCACCATCGACACCTGGGGGGCACACGTGCCGCCGGAGCGGTTCTTCATCGGTTGGCATGACGACACCCTCGCCGATCCGGAGGGGATGCTTCAACGCGTGATGACCTTCCTCGGCGTCGACCCCGACGAGCCGCGGGTGCTCGCGGAGGCGAGGACGAGGGATCACCATCCCGCGGGGGTGAAGCCGGCGGTGCCGCCGGAGGTGGTGCGCGAGATGGCCCGGGCGTCGCGGCCGGGGATCGCTGCCCTGGCCGAGCGGCGCGGAGGGCATGCCATCGGCTGGCTCGAGCGCTGCGACGCGATCCTCGCCGGAGGGGATGCCGATGGCTGATCGACTCTCTGGCCGAGCGGACGCTTCTCAGCCGCCCGCCGCGAGCGCGGCGGGAGACCCGGGCTTGGCGGGAGACCTTGGCTTGGCGGGAGACCCGGGCGCGGCGTTCTCCGGGGCGCCTGTAAGGCTGCATGCGGCGACCAGCCGGCTCCGCGATCCGAATCGCTTTCTCCGCGAATGGGCCCGGGATGCCGGCGGATCGCCGCCGGTCGCCTGGCGGCTTTTCGTGCGGAGCCTGATCCAGCAATATCGCCACTCCTCCCTGGGGATCGTCCTTGCCTTCGCGCCGGTCGTGCTCACGGCGCTGGTGTTCACGTTCGGGAGGCGTTCGCACCTCGTGGCCGGCGAGATTGGCGGGGTGAACAGCGCGTTCTTCGGCGCCTGCGGGATGCTCATGGGGCAGGCGTTTCTTGAGGCGTTCAACGCCACGCGCCGGTTGTTCGCCGGCAATCAGGCCCTCTTCCGGCGCCAGAGCCTTCCGGTCGAGGGGCCGCTCGGGGCGATCCTCCTCGATCTCGGCTTCCGATACCTGATCCGTCTGGCCGTGCTCGCGCTCCTCATGGCCCTGTTTGCCGTGCCCCCCGCCGTGACGCTCCCTCTGGCGGCCTGGGGGCTTGTCGGCCTATCGCTCGCCGGCGCCGGTCTCGGCCTCCTCGTCGCGCCGCCGAGCGCCCTTCAGCAGGACATCAACATCTTCTCCAGCGCCCTGCCGCTGATCCTGTTTACCGTCACGCCGGT
>CAJAYZ010000057.1 GCA_903949225.1 uncultured Planctomycetaceae bacterium | reverse complement strand
CGGCTCCGCCTCGAGGGTCTTCGTGCTCCGCGGGTAGCTGACGAGCCCCAGGTCGGCCTGGCCACTCTCCACCGACTCCAGCACCCGATCGGGGTGGAGGTATTCGAGGCGGACGTTGGCCCGGGGATGGAGGGTGGTGAACTCCTGCACGGCCCGGCTCATGTGGTGGAGGCCGACGGAATAGATCGCCGCCACGCGAACCCGGCCGGCGACCTCCTCGTGGAGCGTTCGGACCTCATCCTCGAGCGCGTCATACCGGGCGATCAATTTCCGGCAGCCGTCGAAGAACACCTGCCCTTCGCGGGTGGGGAGCAGGGGGCGCTTCGACCGCTCGATGAGCTGCACGCCCAGCCGTTGTTCGAGCTGGCTGACGACCTGACTGGCCCCCGACTGCGAAATCCCGTTGTCCTCGGCGGCACGCGAAAAGCTCCGCCGCACGACGATGTCGCAGAAGACTTTGAGTGATTTGAGGTTCATGGGCGCCGCCGCGACTGGCCGCAATTCCAGTCGGACGCCGTGAAGGCCGGCCGCCCGCGACCAATCCTGCGACGGTCCGCTTGGAGCCGCCGCCGATCGCCCGCGGAATGAGAAAAACAGATGATGCCACGCGACATCATCCGGAAAACGAATACAAAGCTACCGCGCCAGGGCGTTCCGTCAAGTCGGCCTCCCCCGGGGCCCCGGCCCCCGTTCCCGCCCCATCACCCACGGGACGGGGCTGAAAAAACTCGATGGGAGCCCCCTCGGGGCGCTGGTACACTCGTTCGCTTTCCGCGATGCCCCCGGCGGCTTTCCGCCTTCCGGTCAGGGCCTCAGCCATTCCCGGAAAGCCCCCTCGTGGCCACCCCCCCCTCCGCCGTCAAGGCCCAGCAGAAGGCGATCCAGAAGGCCGACACCCTCATCGAGGCCCTCGGGTGGATCCGCAAGTTCCGCGACACGACCACCGTCATCAAGCTCGGTGGCAGCGTCGTCGAACACCCCGATTCCCTCCGCCATCTCCTCGTCGACATCGTCTTCATGTCGACCCTCGGGATGCGGATCGTGGTCGTCCACGGTGGTGGGAAGGCGATCAGCCGGGCCATGGACGACGCCGGGCTCGCGCCGCGATTCGTCCAGGGGCGGCGCTACACCGACGACGCCACCCTGGCCATCGTCGAGAAGGTCCTCGCCACCGAGCTCAACCATGACCTCGTCGCCCGCCTCGAGGAATATGGCGGCCGGGCGATGTCGCTCAATTTCCTCTCCACGAACGTCCTCTTCGGCGATCGCCTCGCCCTCGCCGGGCCGGGCGGGGAGGCGATCGACCTAGGCCATGTCGGCACCGTCACGCGTGTCGACCGGCTGACGATCGACAACCTCACCTACGCCGGTCAGGTGCCGGTGATTCCGTCGATGGCGCTCGGGCTCGATGGCGGGAAGCTCAACGTCAACGCCGACACCGCCGCCACGGCCGTCGCCGCGGCGATCGGCGCCGAGAAGCTCGTCGTCCTCTCCGATATCCCCGGCGTGCTCCGCGACATCAACGATCCGGAGAGCCTCATCCACTCCCTCACCGCAAGCGAAGCCCGGCGACTGATCGCCGACGGCACGATCGCCGCCGGAATGATCCCCAAGATCGAGGGCTGCCTGGAGACGCTCGAACAGGGCGTCAAGAAGATCCACATCATCGACGGCCGTCTCCG
>CAJAYZ010000056.1 GCA_903949225.1 uncultured Planctomycetaceae bacterium | reverse complement strand
CCGAGGAGGAATACAGATGCCGCTGCCATGGGGGGCTCCTCCATCGGCACGAGTCGGGCGAGGATGCGTTCGGGGCAGCGATCGACGATTCCGGGAATGGCCGTCGCTACGCCCCGGACCGAGCCGTCGACATGCTCCACATCCGCATCGATGTCACCCCCGACTTCGCCCGCCACACGGTTCGCGGCACGACGAGCCTGACGTTCAAGCCGATCGCCAAGCCGCTCGAGCAACTCCGGCTCGATGCTGTCGATCTCACCGTCCATGGGGTGAAGGCCGACGTGCCGATCGCCGATCACACCGTGACGCGCGGCGCGGTGATCGTTCGCTTCGCCGAGCCGATCCCGGTCGACCGCGAGATCACCCTCCACATCGAGCACGAGGCCGAGCCCCGCCGCGGGCTCTACTTCCGCACGCCTGACATGGGCTATCCGGCCGGAGATACGCATGTCTGGACGCAGGGGGAATCGCACGAGGCCCGCCACTGGTTTCCGTGCCACGACTATCCCAACGAGCGCTCCACCACCGAAGTCATCTGCCACGTGCCGCCGGAGATGACCGTTCTCTCCAATGGCCGCAAGGTGGCTGAGGAGGTCGACGCGGCGACTGGGCTGAAGCGGGTGCAGTGGATCCAGGAGAAGCCCCACGTGAGCTATCTGGTCTGTCTCGTCGCCGGCAATCTCGCCAAGCTCGAGGGGCGTCACCGCGACGTGCCGCTCGGCTTCTACACGCAGCCGTCGACGGCGGCCGAGGCGGTCAATTCTTTCGAAGACACCGCCTCGATCATGGCCTTCTTCGAGGACGACATCGGCGTTGCCTATCCCTGGGGCAAGTACGACCAGGTGACGATCCAGGATTTTGTGGCCGGCGGGATGGAGAACACGAGCCTCACGACCCTCACCGACCAGACCCTCCACACGAAGGCAACCGAGACGATCCGCTCGTCGCGCGGCCTCGACGCCCACGAGCTGGCCCATCAGTGGTTTGGCGATCTCGTGACCTGCAAGGACTGGAGCCACCTGTGGCTCAATGAAGGTTTTGCGACCTACTACGCCCATCTTTACGATGGCCACAAGTTCGGCCGCGACGAGCTCCTCTACGGGCTTTGGAGCGACGCCGAGGGGCGAATCCTCACCCAGGGGGACGACAGCCGGCCGGTCGTCTGGAAGGGCTACAAAGACGCCAACGAGCAGTTTGACTACCGGGCCTACCCGAAGGGGGGCTGGGTGCTCCACATGCTCCGCAGTCACTTCGGCGACGACCTCTACCGCAAGGCGGTGAAGACGTACCTCGACCGGCACAGCCTGTCGACGGTGACGACCGACGATCTTCGTCAGGTCTTCGAGGAGCTCAGCGGCAAGCCGCTCGACCGGTTCTTCGACCAGTGGCTCTACCATGCCCGCCATCCCGATCTCCGCATCGGCTACCAGTGGAACCCTGAGGAAAAGCTCGCCCATGTCACGGTCCGGCAGACGCAGCCGGCCAGCGACAAGGTGCTGACGTTTGCCTTCGACACGAGTGTCCGCTTCACGTTCGACGACGGCACGAGCGTCGAGCGGCCGGTGCGCGTCACTGGCACGTCGCACGACTTTCACTTCCCCCTCGACCGGCAGCCGAAGCTCGTCCGCTTTGATCCCCACTACACGCTCCTGGCAAAGGTCGACTTTCCGGTGCCGGAGGCGATGCATCTGGCCCAGCTCGACGTCGCCGCTGACATGATCGGCCGGATCATCGCCGTGAAGGGGCTCGAGCAGACACGCTCCCGGACCGCCGTGGAGCGGCTCGGGAAAACGCTTCGCGAGGATGGCTTCCGCGGCGTCCGCGAGCAGGCCGCCCATACCCTCCAGGCGATCGGTTCCGATGAAGCCCTCGCGGAGCTGCGGAAGTCACTCGCTCAGCCCGACGCCCGCGTCCGTCGCCGCGTTGTCGAGGGAATCGCCGCCTACTACCGTCCCGGGGTCATGGAACAGCTCGTTTCGATCGTCGGCACGGAGCAGAATCCGGCGATCCAGGCGGTCGCGATCCACGGTCTGGCGAAGTATCAAGACCCGGCGGCCCGCGACACGATCCTCGACGCCCTCCGCTCCGACTCCTACCGCCAGGAGGTGGCCGAGGCGGCGATGGATTCGCTCGGGCAGCATCAGGATGCCACGCTCCTCCAACCCCTCATTCGCCTCGTGGAAGCGAAGCCCGATGCCTTTCCGCCGCGCGTCCTGGGGACGGCGCTGCGGACGGCCGGAAAGCTCGGCAGACTCCGCGACGACAAGGCTTTTGTCCGGGAGTTTCTCGAGGCCCATCTCCTCGACGCGCGGCCATCGGTGCGGCACGCGGCGATTGGGGCGCTCGGTGCGCTCGGCGATCCGCAGTCTGAAGCGCTCCTTCAGGGATTGGCAAAGCACGGCTCCTCCGACCGCACCGGGAAGGTGGCCGAGGAGGCGCTTGCTACCCTCCGAGCGAAGCAACCGCTTGTGCCTGGCGAGGTCAGTGAACTCCGCAGCCAGGTGCGGAAGCTCGAGGAATCGCAGCACAAGCTGCTCGAGAAGGTCGACGATCTGGAGCGGCGGCTGAAGGCGAAGGCGGAGCCAGCAGTGGCGCAGCCGGCCCCGGCGGGCTGACAGGGTCTTTTTGTTTAAGGAGGAATGCAATGAACTCTGAGGAGCGATCGATCGTGCGTCCGAGGATGATGTCGCTGGTTCTCGCCCTGCTCGTGGTCGGCGTGGTTTTCGCGGCGCACGCGACTGCAGCGGAGCCGCTCCCGTCTTGGAATGACGGACCGGCCCGCACCGCGATCCTCGAGTTTGTCGAGCGGACGACGATGCCCGGCTCCCCCGACTTCCTCGAACCTGCGGCGCGGGTCGCCGTCTTCGACAACGATGGCACGCTCTGGCCCGAGACGCCACTCCCGTTCCAGGCCCAGTTCGTCGTCGACGAGCTCAAGCGGCTGGAGGGAGACCATCCGGAGTGGAAGGAGAATCCGGCGATCACCGCGGCCCTGGCCGGCGATGTCACCGGAGTGCTCCGCTCGGGGCCCGGCCAGGGGATGATGCTCCTCGAGGCCACGCACGCCGGGATGACGGTGGATGAGTTCAATGACCGTGTCCGCCGCTGGCTCGATACGGCCCGTCATCCCGTCTGGAAGCGCCCGTATTCAGACCTCGCCTACCAGCCGATGCTCGAGGTCCTCGATCTCCTTCGCGATCACGGTTTCACCCCTTATATCGTCTCCGGTGGCGGAGCCGACTTCATGCGCGTGTGGGCGGAAGAGGTTTACGGGATTCCGCCGAGTCAGGTGATCGGCTCCTATGGAAAAGTGCGCTACGAACTGCGCGACGACAAGCCGGTGCTCGTCAAGGAAGGGGGCATCGAGCTGATCGACGATCGGGAGGGGAAGCCGGTCGGCATCCATCGCTTCATCGGCCGCCGGCCGGTGGCCTGCTTCGGCAACTCCGACGGCGACCAGGCGATGCTCGAATGGACGACGATCGCCCACGAGCCATCCTTCGGCTTGATCGTCCACCACACTGATGCTGTGCGTGAATCGGCCTACGATGCGGAGCCGAAGGGCACCGGCAAACTCGTCACCGCGCTCGAAGCGGCCCCGGGGCGTGGCTGGGTCGTCGTCGACATGGCCCGCGACTGGAAGGTCGTCTTCAAGCCTGGCGACGGGGCCCCGCAGCGCTGACGGCTCGGCAAAGGGCATTAGCGAACGATCGGCCCCTGGTCGACGCGTATGGCACTCGTCGGAGTGATCACTGCCTCGTCTTCATCCTGCCAGGTGGTGAGTTCGTCGCCGAGATCCTTGACCTTCTTCTTGAGGCGGTCGCCGAAGGCATCGACTTTGCCGGAAACGTCCTTGAACGTCTCCTCGGCTCGGTTCGTGAGATCCTCGGCGCCGTCGCTTGCCTTCTGGACGATCCCCAACGGCCGCGCACACCCGGCCACCGCCCCGAACCCGAGGAGGACGAACACGGCCGGACGGTGAAACGGGCCTCGCATCGGCAAGCGTTCCAAGAAGGACGTCACCCGCGGGATGGCGACCAAAGCCAGAGGGCGATTTTAACAACCAATAGCGAAGGCGCCGGGGCGGTGTCGATCCCGCTTGCCTGGCGGGCTAGCCTCGCCATCCTGCCGGCGCTGCCTGGCTTGCCCGGTCCGGTCTTGCAGCGGAGCGGGGTGGGGTGAAAGGATCGCCCCGTGGTCTGGAAGCCTTCCCGGCGGCCGGTCAAACTCCCTCCCCAGTCATCGAGCGCCGTGATCAACCAAACCCAGCTGCGGATGTCGTTGCAACGGATGGCCTCGTTGCCGTCGGTCGTCGTTTTGGGCCTTTGTCTGGCCGGTGGCGACGGGTGGGAGGGATCGCGCGCCGCCGACGTCCTGGAAGCCGAGGAGCGCGTCGTTCCCCTTCCTCCGACGGTCGTTGCCGACCCGCTAGGGATGCCGATCGTTCCTCCTTCCGGGCTCGGCGGATGGCTCGAGACCTCGGCTCGAGGGGGCGAAGAAGTCAGGCCCCCGGCCATCGAGACGGTGGCGAAGCCGCTCGAGGAGTTTGTCAAAACCCCCTGGAAGGCGCCGGCGTTCGCGGCGCCGACGAGGCCCGGCTTGCTCGTCCGCCAGGAGGGACAGTTCCCCTGGGGCATCGATGCAGAGTGGCGGGTTGGCGTCGCCGTCGATTCGACCGGCCCGGGCAAGGGGGAGTTTGCCGACGCGACGCAGTGGACGATCCGCAAGGAGGTCGCCGGCGACTTCTTCATTTACCTCCACGACCGGGGGAGTGGCTTTGTGAAGAACTTCGGTGAACGGATGTCGGTGTTCGGGCGTTACATCACGACCGGCGACAAGACGAATCCGGTGTCAACGGTGCAGTTCGGTGCGGCGAAGTCGTATTAACGGCGACGCTTGGGCAGACGAAAAAAACCCCGCCGGAGGTCGGAACCACCGGCGGGGCTTCGATTGGATTCACTCGCAAGCGAGACGGGCGATCAGCCCTCGAAACGCTTCAGCGCCGTGATCGCGGCGATGGCGCGGTCGGCGCCACCGAACTGCTCAACGATCTTCTTGGCGGCGAGCAGGTCGTCGATCGACAGCTGTGCGCTGCGGGCAACAGCGCGGGGCTTCGTCCCCTTCGCGGCGGCCACTTCACCCGACTTGCGGCGCTTCCGCGGGCGGAAGCCCATCCCCTTGAGGACCATGCTCACCTGGGGCGACGACACCACCACGCCCTGCTTCTTGAGGGTCGCCACGATCACGACTGGACGGGGCTTCTCGCCCCGTTCCTTCATGGCGGCGGCGAGCTTGCGGATCTCGTCGGACTTGTTGACGCTCTTGATGTCCTTCTTGTCGACCATCGGGGGATTTGCTCCTCGGGGGAATCTTGGGAAATCGGGGGAATCGGAAGTCTCTTCAGGCACTGTCGGTCCTGCCTCCCGGATGACCGTGACCGGCGTTCGGCACCGGAGGGCGCCGTGTTGGTGGCGGCCGTTTTCGGTTGCCACAGTGACGTCGGGAATACGGTCAAGGACGGGGACGTGACACAGTTCTGATTTTGTCAAACCGGAGTGTACTAGAGAAAAGCTCTGTTACAACCCTCTTCCGCCTCCTCTTAATGTCCAGAGGCATTGCCCCTAGCTGCCCGTGGAAAAAGTCATCCATGCCCTTTTTCCACTTGGAAAACCTCCGGTTTTTCCGAGTGCTGCGCACTCGCGACCGCCTCGTGCGGTCGGGCCGGTACTTTATCCTCAGCCCCTAGTGTCAGGGGTGGCAGCGCCGGACGCACCGGGGGGCCGCCGCATGGTTGATCAAAGTCTCGGTTTTGCCGGCGTCGTTGGGGGAAGGAAGTTCGGTGCCCCCTTCACCTTGACTTTCCGCCGGTAGACCTTATCGCCGCAGGTGGCGACAATCGTGTCGAATTCCGGGCCGGCAAAGCAGAGATTCGAAACCCGGCCGTTCGGCGTCGGGATGATCACGTTGACTCTTCCCGGTTGGTCGCACACCTGGAGCCCCATCCGCGTGGCCACCCACAATCGCCCATCGCGATCGACGCGCATGCCGTCGGCGCCGCTGTCGTCGGCGGTGTCTGGGACATGGAGATGGCCGTACCGCTGCTTGTTGGCAAGCGTCCCGTCGGCGGCGATCGAGTAGCTGTACACCCAATGGCTGCGGCTGTCGGCCACGTAGAGGAGCGTCTGGTCGGGGGAGAGGCAGAGCCCGTTGGCAAACAGGAGGCCCGTGTCGACGACGGTGTCGGCTCCCGCGGCGGTGATGAAGTGGACCTTGCTCGGGGTCCGGCCGTCCCAACCCGGTTCGGTGGCATAGATCCCGCCGGCGGCCGTGACGACAACGTCGTTACCCCGCCAGCCCTTCGCCAGCACCTCCGGCTCGCGCTTCTGGTTCCAGGCGAGGATCGCCTCGTCGGCGGCGCTCGCGGCGATGAGTCGTCCATCGGGAGCGAAGCTCTGGCCGTCGCCACGGTGGGAGTCTTCGAGCCACGGCTCCGGCTTCCAATCGGCCGTCAATCGCCACGTCTGCCCCTTGCCGACATCGTTGTAAAACACCTCTCCGCCGGCGTTGACCGCAGGCCCTTCGGTGAAGCCGTAGCCTTCGCCGACGAGCACCCACTCCTCACCGGGGATGAGAATCTCCTGGAGTTGCGGGCTTCCCGCCCCCTGCCCCACCGGCGCGGGCCAACCCTTCCACAGCCACTCCATCGCCTCGGGGAAGACCTCCGTGGCGTGGTCGTTGTTGTGGCCGCCGTCGCCCCACGCATGGTTTACCTCGTAGCCTGCGAACGTCAGCGACCGTTCGAGGGCCTGATTGGCGATCCACCAATCCCCGCCGTAGATGTTGAGATCCTGGGAGCCTCCCTGGAGGAAGACGCGGATTGGCTTGGGCTCGAACTTCCGCACGAGGGTGGCGTATTCATTGCCGCCGCGCAGCCCCACGTACGTGCCGATCCCGCTGAACACTCGGGAGAAGGCGTCAGGACGTTCCCAGGCGGCGGTGAAGGCGGCGATCGCGCCGCTCGAGGTGCCCCCGATGGAGCGGTCGTTGCCCGACTTCGAGAGGACGATCGCCCGTCCGTCCGCGGCTTTTCTCTTCTCAACGTCGGGGAGGATTTCATCGAGGAGGAAGCGGGCGTAGGCGTCCCCCAGGCCGTCGTATTCGAAACTGCGGTTGTAGCGGTCGAGGGCGCCGTCGCGGCCAGCGGGGACGCGGCCGTGCATGATGAACACGCCGATCGTCACCGGCATCCGCTTCTCGTGGATCAGCCGATCGAACACCTGTGGAGCGTTGAACTGAATCCCATCCTGATTGACATGGACACACGCCGGTGTGGTGCCGTCATACTGCGCCGGGACATACACCCAGTAGTCGCGGACGGTGCCGGGAAACACCCGGCTCTCGTTGAAGCTGAATTGGAGAACCTCTCCCTTGGGTGCTTCCTCGGCAGCGCTTACCGGGGGCGATGCCTGGGGGAAAAAGAGGAGCCATGCGGCAAGCAGGGCGGTTTGGAAGGGGAGAAGCGTGAGCGCAGAGAAACGGTGATGGACCATGGAGACGACCCCCGGGACGGTTCCCCGTTTCTGTTCCGATGCCGATCGATCGGCAGTCGCGACGGGGGGCGGTATCATAACGCTCAACGGCCGACGGCGGTTCTCGGTGCGTCTCATCCTTGATTCGCCCGGCGTCCCTCGAGCCACGAGGAGCGCCGGAGAGCCCTTCGGTGACGTTCATCGCCCCGGGCGATGCGGCCGTCAGAGTTCTTGTCCGCCGTCTGCCCATGGGTGTGTGACCATGCTCGACCCGACCCCCGCTTCAAGGTGTTTGTCACGGTCCCTCCCCCGCTGGATGGCGACGGTGGTCGTGGCCGTGATCATCGGCCTTGCCCCGTGGTGCGGCGTGATTGCCGACGATCAACCCGCCCGTTCGAGCCCGGCTGCGAAGGCGGCCTACACCGCCGCTGCCGCGCTCCAGAATCGGGGCGTGTGGGATCTGGCATCCGAGGCCTGGGAGACGCTTCTCCGCGATCATCCCCGCGACCCGTTGGCGGCGAAGGGGCGCTACTATCTCGGGCTCTGCCGGCTCCAGGAAGGAAAGTGGCCAGCGGCGGCCGCCGCTTTTCGGGGCGTTGTCGAAGGGGGCGGCAAGGAGGGCGGGGCCGATCCTGAGACCGTCGGCTTGGCACGGTTTGAACTTGCCCGCGGGGCGTTTGCCCAGGCCCAGGAGCAACGGACGGTCGAGGCCTACCGCGACGCGGCAGGGGCGCTGCGGGAGTGTCTCGCGGCGAATCCTGGCCCAGGGCAGGCAGGCGAGGTGTCGTATCTCCTCGCGGAAGCGCTCTGGCAGGCGGGAGATCGTCAGGCCGCGCTCGACGGCTGGCAGCGATTCATCGCCGACCACGCCGCGTCGCCACGCCTGCCGGCGGTGCTCTATGCCCTCGGTGTCGCCCAGGCCGAGACCGGGGATCCGGTGGCGGCCGCCGCCACGCTGCGGCGCTTCGCCGAGACGTTTCCCGACGATAAGTTAGCCGACGAAGTGGCGATCCGTCGGTCTGATCTCGCGCTCGCGGCCGACCAGCCCGCCGAGGCGGCGAAGCTCGTTGTCGAGATCGCCCGCCGCAAGGACGGCCCACGGATCGGCGATGCGCTCGAGCGTCTCGGCGCCGCCCTCTGGAAGCAACAGCGGTATGCCGCGGCCGCGCAGGCCTACGACATCCTCCTTGCCCGCGACCCCGGGGTGCGTGTGGCCGCCCCTGCGCTCCTTTCTGCCAGTGCCGCCTGGAGCGAGGCGGGCAACGTCGAGGAAGCACGGCAGCGACTCGAACAGTTGCTCACCTTGGAGGCGGCCCCCGCCGGGGTGGTTGCCGAGGGGGGAGCGCGGCTCGCGCGGATGCATCTTGCTGCCGGCCGCACCGACGACGCCGTCGCCGTGGCGAAGAGGATGCTTGCGCTGGGGGAGGCCGCGAGGCTGGCCGCCGACGGCGAGGGGGATACGATCGGCGACGGCCTCATCGCCCGCTTGCAACTGGTGGCTGCCGAGGGGCTCGTCGATCTCCCCGGCCGACGCGACGAGGGGCTCGCGCTCCTGACAAGATTGGTCGCCGATCATCCCGACGATCCCACCGCGGCGCCGGGCCTGGCGCTCGAGTCGTCGGTCTTGTTGGCGGCCGGCAGGAGCGCCGAGGCGATCGCGTCGGCCGATCGCTTTCTCTCCCTCCCTGCAGCGCTGCGCGGGGAGACGGCGGCCGATCTGACGATGCTCAATGATGTTCGCGCGATCCGGGCCGAAGCGCTGCTCACGCGGGGCGATGCCGCCGCGTCGGCAGACGCTTTCCGAGAGTTGGTGTCGACCGCCGGGGACGATCCCCGCGCGGCGCACCTTCGGTTACGGTGGGGCGCCGCAAAGGCCGCGGCCGAAGACTGGGAAGGCGCCCATGCAACGCTCGGGCCGCTCACAGGCAGCGGCGGAGAGGGCCTTGAAGGGGATGAGCGTCCCCTTGGGCTCCTCCTCGATGCTACGGCGCTGGTCGAGCTTTCGCGTGCCCAGGAAGCGGTGGGGCTCCTCGACCGGCTCGGTCGTGAGCATCCCGACTGGCCGCGCCATGCCGAAGGGCAATTGCTCGCCGTCAGGGCCCGACGTGAGGCCGGGGATGCAGTCGGTGCCGTGGCGATTGGCGAGCAACTCGTGGCCAGCGCCCCCACGCTTGCGATCGCGGAGCGCGCCTGGTTTCGTCTCGGGCAGGCCCGGGAGGATGTGGGGGATTCGGCGGGAGCGATTGCGGCGTACGGGGAAGCCCGGCAGATCGCGCCACATGGGCCGCGGGTGGCTCCCGGTCTCCTGGCGGAAGGGTGGTGCCATGAGGCGCTCGGAGCCCTCGACCGGGCTGTCGCCTGCTGGACGGAGGTCATCGAGCAGCATCCAGACACCGCGGCGCTGGTGCCGGCGCTCCTCGCCCGTGGTGATGCCCGGCAACGGTCCGGGGGGACGCTCGAGGGCCTTGCCGACGCCGAGCGGGTCGTCGGCCTGGCCGCCGCCCACGACGGCAGGGTGAGCGCCGCGGCGGAAGCAGAGGGGAGATTCCTCGCCGGGCTCTGCCTGGCGGCATGCGGTCGGACAGCGGCGGCGATCGACACGTTCGCCGCCCTCCTCGCGGCCACCCCCGACTTCCCAGCGGCCGATCGAGTGCTCTTCGAGCTCGGCCTCGCCCGGTCGGTAGCCGGGGATCCGGCAGGTGCCGAATCGGCCTTCGAGGACCTGCGGCACCGGTTTCCGCAAAGCCCTCGGCAGGCCGATGCCTGGCTCGAGAGCGGCGAGATGCGGTTTGCCGCCGCTGATTGGAATCGCGCGGCCGAGGCCTACCGCAACGTCCTTTCGGCCACCGGAGATGTCGCCGGTGGGGCCCCGCTGCGTGAGCAGGCCCGCCACAAGCTCGCCTGGATCTTCGCCATGCAACAGGATCATGCCGGCGCGGCGGAGGCGTTTGCAGAGCAACTCGCCGAACATCCCGACGGCGTCTGCGCGGCTGACGGACGGGCGATGCTCGGCGACGCGCTGTTTCGGCTGGGGCGATTCGACGAGGCGGAGAAGGTGCTCACGCAGGCGCTCGCCAAGCCAGAGGCGCTGTCGTCGCCCGATCTGCTCGGGCTGGCGACGGTCCGTGCGGCTGAATGTGCTGCCAAGGGGGAACGCTGGGAAAAGAGCTTTGATCTCGTCGACCGCTGGCTCGGCGCGGTCGGATCGGCTCCCGGTCAGGAGCCGGCCGGGCGCGCGACGGTGGCCCAGGGGAGGTTTGCCCGGGCCTGGGCCCTTCAGAATCTCGGTCGGCTCGACGAGGCACTCGCCGAGTTCCGCGCGCTCGCGGAAGCCGGTCTCGAGCCTGAAGCGGGGCGCGGTCCGGGGGAGTTGGCCGCCCGGGCCAGGCTCATGGAAGGTGAGATCCTCTTCGAACAGGGGCACCACAAAGAAGCGATCGCTTCCTTCTTCAAGGTTGCCTACGGATTCGGGGAGACCGATGCCCCGGCCTCCTTTCACCCCTGGCAGGCGCAGGCGACCTACGAAGCGGCCCGCTGTTTTGAGGTCCTCATCAAGCCCCAGCAGGCCCGCGGGCTGTACGCTGAGCTGGTCGAACGTTATCCAGCGTCGCCGTACGTGACGGCGGCGCGGAAGCGGATCGACGCCCTGGACGGCGCCGTGAAGTGAGTTTCTCGAGCCCGTCGTCCCCACCCATTCCCCCGTCATCGCTGCGAAGGCCCCGCCATGTCGATCAACGTCGGTGACCTGAAGTCCCTGTGGGAGTTGTTCCTCGCCGGCGGCCCGCTGATGTGGCCGATCACGGTGATGTCCTTCCTCGTCGTGGCGTTCGGTCTCGAACGGCTCGTGGCGCTGCGACGAAGCAGGTTCGTCCCCGCGGCGCTGGCGATGAAGCTCCGTCTGATCGCAGATGGGTCTCCATTCGACCCGCGGCAGGTGGCGGCGTGGTGCGATGCCGATCGCTCGGTGCTGGCGACGGTCGTGCGTGCCATGCTCGGCCGGCTCGGCAGACCGCTCCCCGAGGTGGAGCATGCCGTGGAGACGACCTCGAATCGGGAGGCGTCGCGCCTCTATGCAAACATTCGGCCGATCAGTCTCGCCGTCACGATCACGCCGCTTCTCGGGCTCCTCGGCACGGTCCAAGGGATGATCATCGCCTTCTACACCACGGCCAATCTCCAGGCCGGAGCCAACCGGGCAGCGGAACTGGCCAGCGGCATCTATCTCGCTTTGATCACGACCTTCGCCGGCCTGTGCGTCGCTATTCCCGCCGCGATCATCTCCCATTACCTCGAGGGGCGGATCCTCGCCGGCTTCCGCAGGGTCGACGATGTCGTCACCGGACTCCTGCCCGCCATCGAATCCTTCGAAGGGCGTGGCCGGTCTGGGGGGAACGGCCGGCCGGCCGACACAGGCGCTGGTGAGGGGAAGGTATGAGTGTCCGCATCGACAAGGGACGACTCGGCGGCGGGCTCGACCTGACGCCGATGATCGACATCGTCTTTCTCCTGATGATTTTCTTTCTCGTCGCCAGCAAGCTCGAGGAGGATGATCGGGCGATCGACGTCTCCCTTCCCCAGGCATCGGCCGCCAAGCCGCTCACGACCCGTCCGCGCGAGTTCATCATCAACATCGACCGCGGTGGCAACACCTACGCCGGCGCCAGGCCAGTGGCCGCCGAAGAGCTCGTCGGTCTCCTCCGCCAGGCGGTGGCCGACAATCCGGGGCGCCAGAAGGTAACGGTGCGGGCCGACGAGAACGTCGCGCACAAACATGTCGTCGCCGTGATGGATGCCTGCGTGCAGGCCGGCATCGAGGATTACCGGGTGCAGTCGGCACCGGAGGGATCTGCCGGTCCGGACGACGCCACCCCCGGCGAGCGGTGAGGACGACCATGGAGCGAGCGATCGACACCCCGCTGCGGCCCAAGGCGTCGACCCGCCGCTGGCGAAGCCGCGCTCGCCTCGCGGCCGCCGTGATGGCGAGCCTGCTCCTCCACTGGCTCCTCCAGCAGGGGCTGGCACGAACCGTCATCGCCGTCCGCCCTCTCGAAGGACTGTTTCCCGACCAGGAGCCTTCCTACCGCCCGGAGCTGGCGACCGATTTCCCCCTCCACGACGAGTCCTCCACGCGCGAAGCGTTCGCGCACGAGCGTCCGCTCGATGTGCCGATCGCCATCGATGCCGCCGCGCCGGCGTCGGCTCGGGGGGCAATCCGCGACGGGGAGCGGGCTGTAGCCGAGATGCCTTTGGAAGAAGGTGTCGAAGCGCCCGACGTCGTCGCCACGCGGATCGATCGGCCGAGCCTCGAGGCTCTAGCGCCAAGCCCGGCGGCGCTTCAGGAGCCGGAACGGATCGTCGCCGCCCTGCCGGAGGGGGAGACGGCTGCCGAGACGATGCCCACGGTCGTCGGCAGCGCCGCCGAAGCGCCAGCGTTGACGCCGCGGAGGGAGCGGCAAAGCGCCATCGCGGGGCCGGCGCTCACGGCGACGCCGGCGATCGTGGCGGAGCGATCGCGGGCGGCGGCCGCTGCCGACAGCCCCGACGCCGATGGTCTTCCTGCAGCCCTAGTGCCTCCGCTGACTCCGCGGCGCTTCTCGCGTCCAGCGACGGAGGCTGACTCCGCCCCCGCGCTTCCCCGGTCGCCGCGTCGCACGGAGGTCGCCGACGCAGGCGCGGAGGGCGCGGCTGCGGCGGAGAAGCCCGCGGCGGAGAAGCCAGCGGCGGAGAAGATAGCACTTCCCACCCGAGGCCCGGCGGCTGCAGAGCCTGTTGACGGGGTCTCCCCGGCGGCGCCCCGGCCCGGCGCGGACATGAGCGATCTCTTGGCCGGTGCGACACCCCGCGTCCGCCCCTCAGGCCGGGTCCCCGACCGAGGGCGAGGAAGCTCCGCAAGCGCTCGCCGCTCTGCAGCGCCTGTCATGGAGGAAGACGGAGAGGTGTTGTCGGTGGGGGAATCGGGGGCTTCGGTCGGGACCGCACTCCGTCCACGCTCGGTGCCTGTGGCCGGTGCTGGAACCCTCGCCGGACCGGTCGGCGTGGCGACGCCGCTGCCCCGCGCCCGGACGCTCGCACTTCCCGCGGAGTCGAGAGTCCGTGAGACGGCCGAAGCCTTCGCCCGGCGGTCGCGCGCGATCCGGGGGGAATTGCGGGCCGACGAAATCGTGGAACGCGGCCTTGGGTGGCTTGCCGCGGCCCAGGAGGAAGACGGGCGTTGGACGCTCGGCGCCTATCACCCCAAGGGCGTCGGGGGCGCGGTCCGCCTCCAGTCGGATACCGCCGCTACCGGGCTTGCGTTGCTGACGTTTCTCGGCGCCGGCTACGACCACTTCGACGGCCGGCATCGGGAGGTTGTCCGGCGCGGGCTTGAGTGGCTTGTGTCTGTGCAGAAGGCCGATGGCGATCTCTTCGTTCCTGCCGATCCGGTGTCGAACAGCTGCGCCTGGATGTACAGCCACGGGATCGCCACGATGGCCCTCTGTGAGGCGGTCGGCATGACCGGTGATCCGCTCCTCCGGCCGGCCGCGGAGAAGGCGATCGCGTTCATTGTGGCGAGCCAACAAGCCGAGCGGGGCGGATGGCGTTACCAGCCACGAGCCGATTCCGATCTTTCCGTGAGCGGGTGGATGCTCGTCGCGCTCCGCGCCGGGACCCTCGCCGGCCTCACCGTGCCGGCCGAGACCTATGCCGGCGTCCGCCGACTCCTCGACGAGTCGGCCAATCCCGACAAGCTCGGGCACTATCTTTACAACGCGCTGAGTCCGCAGCAGCGTCCCTCCGACCTCTCGGCTGCTTCGATGACGGCGCTGGGGTCGCTGATGCGTCTCCACACCGGCACCCCCCGCACCGACCCGCCGCTCGGCGCTGCGGCCGCAAGCCTCGCGGCGATGAAGCCGGCCTACGGGACTCGCCAAGCGCGGACGCGCGACGCCTACCTCTGGTATTACGCCTCGCAAGTTCTCGTCCAGACCGGCGGGCCCGAATGGGATGCCTGGTATGCGCAACTCTGCACGGCGCTCGAGGCCGAGCAGGTCACCGACGGAGAGAATGCCGGTAGCTGGGAGCCCCTCGGCACCGTCCCCGACCGCTGGGGGGCTTTCGGAGGGCGGCTCTATGTCACAGCCCTCCACCTCCTCGCCCTCGAGGTCCCCTACCGGCACCTGCCGACGTACGGCGTCACGGACGAAGCGAATCGATGATCCGATCGTTCTCGATCTGATCGAGCAGGTCGACGACGTGATCGGTGAGCTGGTCGATCTGCATCTGCATCTCGTCGATGATCGAGGGAACGTTGGCGGGATCTTCCCAGAGCGCGAGACGGAGTCTCGCGATCTCCGCCTTGGTCTCGTGCCGCTGCACCGCAAGGGCCGTGAACGCGGTTGGCTTGTGGTCATGGAGGCTCCT
>CAJAYZ010000055.1 GCA_903949225.1 uncultured Planctomycetaceae bacterium | reverse complement strand
GTCAATCATCGATCGGAGATGGGGGTGTGAAGAGTCTTCTGTGGCTGGTCATCCTAGGGGGAATCGTCGCGGCCGTGTCAACTCGCCGTGATGCAGGCGCCGACCAACCTCCCGCCGCCACGAATCCGGCTTTACAAGAGGCTCCGCGGGGCTTTGGCCTTGGGCGTGGTCAGCAGGATGACCTGCGATTCATCGAGGACCGCAACGGCTTCCACTTCCTTCTCGACAAGAGGGCCAAGATCCGGCGGACGACCACCCGGCTCCCGAACGGCGTGGAAACCAAGGTTCTCCGGGGCGTGGTCAGAGCCGGGATCATTGGGGCCGGTAAGGACGAAGAGACCAGCGAGGGCTCGTTCGCCAGCAAGGCGCGGGCTAGGCTAGGCCTTCACCCGACCCCTGTGGAGATCGTGACGATGGAAGACCTTACCCGGCACTGGAACCAGGTATTTGCCAGCAAGGAGGACAAGGCACTCGGCTGGTATGAGGCCGACGTGCGCCAGACGCTGAGGTTCCTCGACAGGATTCCGGGAGGGCCGAGCGGCACGGCATTTCTTCCCGGTGCAGGCACTTCGCAGCTCGTCGATGAGTTGGCGTCGCGAGGAATGGCCCTCGTACTCAACGACATCAGCGACGAAGCCCTGGGGCGATTGAAGGGCAGGTTCGGCAATGGAGGTGAGGGGCTGATATGGATCTGCCACGACATCTCCAAGCCGTTGCCCACCTCTACCCCGCAGGTTGATCTCTGGGCCGATCGAGCCGTCCTCCATTTCCTCCTGGACGAAGCGGACATCGATGGCTACTTCAGGAACCTTCGCACGGTGCTCAAGCCAGGTGGTCACGTTCTTCTGGCAGAGTTCTCCGAGGACGGCGCTCCTCGATGCGCAGGGCTCAACGTCCATCGGTACACAGTGGAAGAAATGACGCGGAGGCTGGGCCCCGAGTTCACGCTGGTGAAGGCCGAGGCCTACGTGTTCACCAATCCGGCCGGTGCACCGCGTCCCTACATCTACGCCCTCTTCCGACGGGGATGAGTGTGTGTGTCGGCTGCTGCCAGCCACCGGATGGCCTGGGGCGGCGGGAAAGGGGTGGGGTGGGAACGCGAGGTCAGGCCCGCGAATCAGGGCCGATCCCGGACGGGGCCTTCTGGGAGCCAGTCAGCGGCGGGCCGTCGAAGGCGGCTGCCCCCCCAGTTGCGGCATCCTCGGCAGGGGCAGATATACTGCACGGTGCGCCTGTTAACGCACCGGCGGCTGGGGTGTCGCACCGCCGTAACCCATTGTCTGGAAGGCGGTTGAGGCCGGACTCCGCCTGCGGCAGGTGGTGCGTTAACACGCAGGCATGGGTGGTTATGCAGACCGTATAAATACGAGTTCGGGAATAGAGGGCAGAGGAATGGGGTGGTTCACGCGACAGGTGGAGTTGACGTTGGTGGACGATGCAACCGGCGAGGCGTTTGCAACCACCAAGATGGCGCCGGATGCCCTCCCGGAGTCGTTCGAGGTTGCCACTACTATGCACATTTGTGACGCCGAGTGGTCAGTTGTGCACGCGGCGCCTTCCAAACGTAGCGAGTACAAGAAGTCTGGTGCGGTCACGCTCCGCCTGCGGAGGATCGAGACCATGTCCCCTGAGGCAATCGGGTTCAGTCAACTTGATATCACCGACCGATTCGATGACATCGAACGGCTTGGACCGACTGACTGGATAGCTACAGAGCCAATAAATCTCAGGATTCCGAATCCGGAGGCTGCGGGACTTCCGTCTCCATCCGCTGATCCAGAAGTCGTTTACGGGATCGCCTCCAAGATGTCGGAGCTGCGTGAAATGTTCCCCGCGTCAACGTGTGCGGATGGCGTCTACTGTCCCGTTTGCCACGTCGCCAATATCGACATTAAGAGATTGCGAGAGCCATGCCCTAAGTGTGGTCGCGCTCTCCTAAAATTCGGCTGGACATAGGGGCAGCCCGAACCAAGCGATGCAGCAGCCTCGCCCTAACGTCCTGCGGCGTGGATAATCCCATTCTGGCGAGCTGCTGATCGCCAACGTTAGGTGTCAGCAGATTTCTCGATGGCCGATCAAGCAAACTCCATTCGCACCTTTGCGCGTGCCCGCGATGTCCACGCGGCCCTCGCGCTTGTGATCGGCGCCGCACTCAAGCCAACCGGGTTCCGCCGGATCCGCTCCGGCATTTGCGCGTTCGCCCGACCGCGTGCCGACGGTGCGGGCTTCGTCACCGTCGGAGTGCAGGTGAGCCAGTGGGGGAGTTCCTGGTCGGGCAACAGTTTCACGCTCAATGCCTGTGGTGCAGCCAAGCGTCCGGACGACCCCCCACACACCTATCGCCTGCTCTCCTGGCTGACCTCCGAAGACTGTGCTGACGGCTTGGCGGTCGAGCGACTCATCCGCGCCCGGTTCCCGCTTCCACCGCCGGAGCACGAGGTCTGGGCGTTGGCGGAGCAACCGGTCGGTGAGGTCTTCCGCCAGTCGTTGGCCAAGCTGCGGACGGTGAATGAGGAGATGTGGCACCCCAAGCGCGACAGATGGCTGCCGTACTTCGACGTAGCTGACGTGCGTGAATGGGCGGAATTCCTGCGACCCCGCATCCGGCGTTTACTGGAGCAATCGGAGGCGCGTACTCCTCCGCTCGCTGATTCCTAACCTCACGCTGCATCAGATGAGGCGTCCCAGCTCTCCGCCCACCAACCACTTCCTCTCCGCTGCCAACGCCTCCCCCCGCGTCCTGAACGGCCCCAGCACCGGCCCGCCAACAGGCCCGATGTCGGCCCACCACGACCCCTCGCTGTCTGGCTCCACATGGCTTGCCCGGGTGATCTGCAGCTTGCCGAGTGCCCGCAGGTCCAAGCTCTCGTCGTAGATGCACCTCACGCCTCCATCTCCGGCGACGACCAGCTCCATCTCGGTCGGCTCGCTCATGCCGCACCTCTCGAGCCAGCGCCGGCGCGACGAAGGATGTTCCGCCGGGGCCGATCGACGAGGAGATTCCCGACGGCCTGCTCGATCCGCGTGAAGTCGTTGGCGACCATCGCCCGGAGCCTGACCGAGTCCCGAAGCTGCTGGGGCTCGATGCCGGTGATGACCTGCCGGGCCTGATGGCGGCCGAGCCCTCCTTGATGAGCCGCGAGCACCACTTCGAGGACGGCATGAGAGGCACCATCGCCGG
This sequence comes from uncultured Planctomycetaceae bacterium, assembly GCA_903949225.1. Taxonomy (GTDB): domain Bacteria; phylum Planctomycetota; class Planctomycetia; order Pirellulales; family UBA1268; genus QWOP01. Next base: position 5,087 of record CAJAYZ010000055.1, on the reverse strand, counting down.
GTTGGTAGACGACGCCGAGTGGCTGGCGACTACCCCCGACGAATCGGTGGTGGAATGCAGCGCGAAATGCGGCGCCGCAGGCTCACGCATCCGCCGGCGAGGAGCCGCCCGAAAACGAAAAACCCGCGGCGACCACTCGGGTCACCGCGGGTTCGATCGATTTGTGAAATGGCTTTTTCCGCGTGACGCCGAGCAGGACGCTCGGTCCACCCCAGCGGAAAAAGGCCATGGATGGCTTTTTCCGCGTGAAGAATGGGCGATATAGGACTCGAACCTATGACCCCTAGCTTGTCGAGCTAGTGCTCTAACCAACTGAGCTAATCGCCCGCTCAGAACACTTTGAGTGTGGATCCTGAAAACCGTGCCGTCAAGCAAGCCGTTCCCCGCGGCCCGGCGGCAGGGCTCGGCCGCCCCTCACCCCCCGGCGCCACCGGCACAACCTGCCAGCCAGTCGAGCAAAAGCTCTCGGGCCGGCGGGGGGATCGCATGCCCGCCGCGGTGATTGAAGAGCCCTAGCCGGGGCCGATCCCGCTCCATCCGGCCGACCTCCAGGGCCCGGGCGACATGCCCCCAGGAACGGTCGCCATCGGCCGCTCCCGGCCCCGCCTCCCCTCCGAGGATCAGGAGCCCGCGGGGCAGAGTGAGGGCGAGGAGCTGGGCGTGGTCGAGCCGGAAAGCTGGATCGCGGATCGCGTCGCCGAGATACCAGGGATCGTGCCAGTTGGAGAACCCCAGGCCGATCCCCCCCTCGCTGAACACCGTGCCGGCGATGCGGTCGTCGAAGGCGGCGAGATAGAGCGCCTCCTTGGCACCGAGCGAATGGCCGGCGGCGACGATCGCGGCTGGATCGACATCGTCGATCGTACGGAGGATGTCGACTGCGCGGACTCCGTCGTGGAGGAGCTTCCGCATCCCGCGGGCGCCGGGATGTCGCTGTGCGAGCCGGGCCACGGCGCCTGGAAGATCGAGGCGGTGCGCCGGGGTCGTGTTCCACAAGTGGCAGCGTGGGCAGAGGACGACAAATCCACGCTGACAGAGCCAGGTGCCGATCGCGACCGTGTCGCTGGGATCGGTGCCGGCCGGTTCGTCGATCGTTTGGTCGGTCGTGGAATGGAAGACCACGGCGCCGGGCCAGCCGCGCTTTGGCCGCGCGGCCTCGTCGGCAGGAAGGAGCAGCCAGGCGTCGACCTCCTCGTCCGGCTCGGTCGCATAGCGGATCAAGCGGCGCCGACACCCCGCCGCGAGATCTTCGGCGAGGATGTGATGCTCGTTGCCGGGCTCCGCGACTTCCCAGGGAGAGAGGAACTCGAGCCACGCCGCGCAGATCCGCTCCCGCTCGGCAAGCCAGGCCTGCCAAGTGGCGATCGGTGCGTTATCGGCGCCGACGAGGAGCGACGGAGGCCAGTCGTCGGTCGGGCCGGCCGGCGGCGTTTGGACGTCGGCGAGGAAGGGCAGATCGCTGTCAGCGGGCTCGGCCCTGGGATCGCGGCAGGTCAGGCTACCGACGAGCGCGGCGGCAGCGGCGGTGAGGCAGCGACGACGCGTGAGCATCGAGAGACTTCCGGAAGAGGCTGGCAGGAGCTTCAGCGGACCGGCGCCGCTTCGTCGGCCGGGGCCGCGGCGGTTCGCGGCGACACCTTGTCGTGGAGGGCCGTCGCCACCACCTTGCCGAGCGTCGCTTCCCACCAGCGATCGAGGCTCGCGGGCAGGGCTGCGGTCGCTGCGGCTTCCGAGGCTTGCGCCCGCTGGTCTTGGACGAGCGGCAGGAGGAAGCCCGGGGCACCGATCATCATTTCGCCGAGGAGCTGGGCGTCGTCGTCGGTGAGGGTGCGGAGGATGACGGCGAGGCTGCGGTCGAGCCCCGCGTGACCGAGGAGAGTCAGGGGCGCGGCGCAGTCGGCGTGGAAGGCCGCCGTGGAAAACGTCTCCTCGCCGCGGCGGGCAAACGACGCCGCCATCACCGGGATCGGCACACCCGCGGCGGCCGTGAGGTAGGCGATCGGCCCGGCCTGTTCCGATTGCATGAACGTGGCGAGCTCTTCGAGCGTGGCCGGGTCGCGGGCGGCGGCGAGGGCGGAGAGCCGTGTCAGGCTCGCCACCCAGCAGTCACGCCCGCAGGTTTCTTCGACGGCGCGCCAAACGGCTGTCGCGGCGAGTTTCCCTGCATTCATGAGCGGGTCTCCCTCGCTCCCCTTCTCGCGCGGAATCTCGAGCGGGCCCTCCCCGTCGCCGGCCACGAGCGCGTTGGCAAGGAACGCGTCGGCCTCGGTGAAGCCTCCCGCGGCTCCGATCCGCCGCGCGATGTCGACGAGCTTCAGAAATCGATCCGGATAGCTCGTTTCGGCCGCCACGACCTTGGCGATCACCGCCTCGGCCCTCGCGCTGCGGTCCGACAGTTCGGCCCGGTGGAGCCAGCTCACAACGTGTTCGAATCGCTCTCTCGGGGAGCCGCGTCCCACCGCCAGGCCGCTGGCGGCGAATGTCCTGTCAAAGGCGGCGGCCGTGGTGGCGGCGGTGAAGAAATCGATGCCTGAGGTGAGCAGGGCTTCGCTTCGGGCCCGATCTTCCCCGGCGCCTGTGCGGAGCGCGGCGAGGGTCGCGGCGAGATCGCCGGCGGCGGCGCGAATCGTGAATCGCTGGCCGGTGGACGTCTCGACGACGAGCAGTCGGCCGGTTGGGCCGTCGAAGCGGGCTACGAGGTCAGTCGCTGCGACGACGAGCGTCTCCCCTTCCCAGCTGGTCTTCGCCTCCGCTTCGTGGACGATGGCAAGGCAGGCGGCAGGTTCGATGCAGGCCGTGATCGCGAACGGCGCGGCAGTCGGCTTGGACCGGGACGCATACCCGACTCCCAGCGTGAGTTTGCGCTGGTAGCCAGGCGCCGCCTTCTCCCCCTTCTCGTCCTTGGCGGCAAGCGCCAGCGCGACCTGCGCGGTGAGGCGGCCCTGCGTCGGGAGGGGAATCTCGAACCGGCCGGCCTGGCCAGGGAGGAAGCAGCCGATCCCGTCGCACGTGACCGCCACGCCACAGGCGTCGCCACTGTCGGGCATGAGCGAGACGAGCATCCCGTCGTTGGAGGAGAGGATGAACTCGCCGGTCGGCTGTCCCACCGTGATCGTCTCGCCGGGATTCGGCGCCCGCTCCCAGGCGGCGACAAGATCCTCGCCTCCGGAGAGCGCGGCGACGAGCCACTCGCGGAAGCGAAGCATCACCCCCTCTTCGGGCGTGAGAAGAGTTCCCAGGGCTCCGACCGCGGTGTAGTCCTCGAGATCGAAGACGGCGGTGACGCCATTCCCGCCATCGGCCGCCGGCTCGAGGGTCACGTCAGACCGGAGGAAGCGCCCCGACATCCGCAGCCGTTGCTTCCATGCCAGTCGGTCGTACTCCGTAACCGGGGCTCCAGGGGTGATTTCCAGGGCCGCGAGGAGACTCTCCCGGGTCGTCCTCGTTCCGGTCGGCAGGCGAACATCCTCGAGCACTGCCGGCGGAGGGAGGTTTGTGACGGTGATCGCGAGGACGGCACCAGCCGGGCCCGGCTTCACGGCGACGTCGACAGCGGCCGTGCCGGCGGCCGCGCTGTGAAGGCGCGCGGCGGCGGCGAGATTCGAAAGCCCGGCGAGCAGGCCCGTCGGCTTGCGCTCTTCCACGATCACCGCGGCGCTAAAGCGCCCCTCGTCGCGGAGAAACCGGCCGATCGCCGTGCGGATCTGTTTGAGGTGCGGAAGATCGAACACCGCCGGTTGGCCGCGCGTCCACAGCGGCGCTTCCATCGTCACCGGCTGGCCGTTCTCGTCGAGCCAGCGCGTGCCCCCCCAGCCATCGGTCCCTTCGACCGTTTCGGACAAGGCCCCGGCCGGCGGCCGCTGCCCCTGGATCCAACGCTGCAGCCCACCGGCCAGATCGTCGGGAAGCCCCTCGATCTCCACGCCGGCGGCCATCACCCTCGGCCCCGCGGCAACGTCGATGACGATCCGCTCCCCCGTCGCGCTCCCCTCGACCGACGCGGTCGCTTTCGCCTCCGCAAATCCAGCGTGCTGGAGCGCGAGCGTCGCCTTGCGGCCGACTGCCGAGAGGAACAGCCGGCGATTGGCTTGGGGGCGGGAAAGGATGAGGAGGTCGTTGTCGGCAACGAGGGCCTCGGCGAGGCGCTGTGGCTCGAGGTCTGTGAGCCCGCGGACGTCGAGGGAGCGATCGAGCTTGAGGGTCCCCATCGGTTCGGCGGCGGCGCGACCGGCAGCGAACACGGCGGCCGCAAGCGAGAGGATCACGACACTCATCCCCGACCTCGGCCAGAGACGACAGCGGCATTGGGAGGCGGCGTGCATGGACGGTTCCCGGAGGAGACGGCGCACGGACCGGCAATCCGCCAGAGGCTAGGCGGGGGCACCGGGACGGACCGGAAGCGGGCGGAGGGTAGCGAAAGGTGGCCCTGAGCCCAACGGCGAAACCTTTTCAGGCGGGGGCCTCTCCATCCCTGCCACGAACGGCCTTGTGGCCTGCCGGGATCGGCAGGGATACTGCCGCTTCCCGCGGGTGGTTCAAGCCCCGGTTTTTCCTCCTCCCGCCCTCCCACCCCCGTCCGCCACCATGCCCACCGTCCGCTTCCCGAATGGCTATTCCCGCGAGTTTCCCCAGGGCTCCCGATTGGCGGATGTCGCCGTCGGCGTGGCCGGTGGCGGGAAGAAGAAGTTGCCGCCGATCGCCGCCCTCCTCGATGGGAAGACCGTCGGCCTCGACGCTCCGCTTCCGGAGCAAGGCGAGACGCTCATCGAATGGCTCTTCGCAGGCGATCCGCGGGCCCTGCCAGTGATGCGCCACTCGGCGGCCCACATCATGGCCCGGGCCGTGATGCGGCTCTTTCCAGGCGTCGAGCTTGCCTTCGGGCCGACGGTCGGGGCCGGCTTTTATTACGACATGCGGGCCAGCCAGCCGATCACCGACGACGATCTCCCCCGGATCGAAGAGGAGATGAAGAAGATCATCGCCGCCGACGAGGCCTTCGAGCGCGTCGAGGTGGCGCGGCAGGAGGCGGTGAAGATCATCGCCGGGCTCAACCAGCCCCTCAAGGCGGAGCACATCGAGACGGGCCT
>CAJAYZ010000054.1 GCA_903949225.1 uncultured Planctomycetaceae bacterium | reverse complement strand
TTCTATCCGCTCCTCTTCGTCCGCCTCCCGATGCACCGCCGGGGATTGGTGCGGGCGATCCTCTGGGGGGCGATGCTCGTGTCGCTCGCCCTCTCGGTCTATGCCACGAGTTACCGGGCTGGGATGGCGGGTTTTTTTCTCCTTCCGTTCCGGGCGTGGGAGCTTCTCCTTGGGGGCCTTGCGGCCCTCGAGACGCCCCGTCGCCCCTTGGGAGCCGCACGGGCGAATGCCCTGGCGCTGCTCGGGCTCGGGTTGATCGTCGTGCCGTGCGTCGCCTACACCGAACAGATGCAGTTCCCGGGGCTTGCCGCCCTGCCTCCTTGTCTCGGGGCCTGCTTCCTGATTTTCGCTGGCACCCACGACCGGACGCTCGTCGGCCAGATCCTCTCCTCGCGGGTGGCGGTGGCGATCGGCCTGGTGTCGTACTCCCTCTACCTCTGGCATTGGCCGCTCCATGTTTATGCCCACTACCTTTCCTGGGGCCAATTTTCGCCTGGGGTGATAGCCATGCTCTACGTCGCCAGTTTCGTGCTGGCGTGGCTGTCGTGGCGGTGGATAGAGACGCCGTTTCGCCACGGGATGCGCTCGATAGGTTTTGGCGAGGCGCTGCGGATCGTTGTTGCTGCTGCGATGGTGCTGATCGTCACTTCCGTGGCGATTCAGCGGGGGACTGGCCTGCCGGGGCGTTATCCTGAGCGGGCTGGTACCTATTTCCAGTTCACAGAGAACGACCGACATGACCAGAGCTTTCAGGCGATGGTGGAAGTTCGCAGCCCCGAACTCCTCTTGAGGAAGTTTGACGGGACTACGGCCGCAGGATCGCCGGTCGACTGTCTCGTGTGGGGCGACAGCCATTCGGCGGCCGCTCTGGGGCTTGTCGGCGAGCTTTTCGAGGAATACGGAGTCCGCGGAGCGTGGGCGACCCGCAATGCCCACTATCCGCTCCTTGCGACGACCCGACCGATGCCTGGGTTCGCGAGGAAACCGTGGATCGAGTGGGCCGACAGTGTCGTCTCGCGCGTCCGGGCCGATCGGATCAAGAATGTGCTCCTCATTGCCGATTGGCCAACCGTGGCATCGGCGACGCTTGATGAGGGCACGTTTTCTTCAGAGGCCCCGTCGGACGGACAGTCGACGCTTACGCGAAGCCTCGTGCACACGTGCCGGGCCCTCAACGACGCCGGGGCGACGGTGTGGCTCATCGAGCCTCAGCCGTACCAACCCGCCGATCCGCTCCGCTGGCTCGTCTGGTCGGCGGCACGAGGAGGCCCTGTTCCCCATGGCGTCGATCAAGCCGAGTATGACCGCATCCAGGGGCCGACCCTCGCGGCGTTCGCCGCGGCCGCCGAGGGGGCGAATGTCAGGATCGAGCCGGCTCGGGCGGTGTGGTTCGACGCCGATGGCCGAAGCCTGATCGGCGACGACTCCCATTCTTACTACAACGATGTCACCCATGTCTCGCCGGAGGGAATGCGTCGGGTTTACCGCAGGCCCTTCGAAGCGATGGTGGACGCGATCGCCGTGAGCCTCGCTGGCGATGGCACTGCGGCGCCGACCGGACGGATCGGTGACGCGCCGGAGCCGGCGGCCCGGCCCGCTCGGCAGCCTGCCGCCGCAAGCGCTAACGAGCGATGAACCTCTCCCGGCCCTTCATCCTTCGGCCGGTGGCGACGAGCCTCCTCATGGTGGCGCTCGTCCTCGTCGGCGTCGTCTCCTACCGCCAGCTTCCGGTCTCGGCGCTCCCGCAGGTCGACTATCCCACGATCCAGGTGCTCACCTTCTATCCCGGTGCGAGCCCGAATGTGATGGCCTCGAGCGTCACCTCACCGCTGGAGCGGCAGTTCGGCCAGGTGCCGGGGCTGACGCAGATGACGTCGAGCAGTTCCGAGGGATGCTCATGTGTCATCCTCCGCTTCGATCTCGATCTCGACATCGACATCGCCACGCAGCAGGTTCAGGCGGCGATCAATTCGGCGGCCGCGGTGCTGCCGCGTGACCTCCCCAACCCGCCGGTCTACACGAAGACCAACCCGGCCGACGCCCCCGTCCTCACCCTCGCCCTGACCAGCGACACGCTCCCGCTGACGAAGGTTCAAGATCTCGCCGACACGAGGCTCGCGCAGAAGATCTCGCAGCTCTCCGGCGTGGGGATGGTGAGCATTTCCGGGGGCCAAAAGCCGGCGATCCGCATCGAGGTCAATCCCACGGCTCTCTCCAGCCTGGGAATGAATCTCGAGGATCTCCGCGGGGCGCTCGTTCAAGCGAGCGTCAACCAGGCGAAGGGGAGCTTCGACGGCCGGCGGCAGGCGTTCACGATCGCCGCCAACGATCAGCTCCTCACCAGCGACGAGTTTCGCGAGCTCATCATTGGCTATCGCAGCGGCTCCGCCATCCGGCTCGTTGACGTCGCCGAGGTGGTGGATGGCGCGGAGAACGTTCGGCAGGCGGCCTGGATGAACGACATCCCGGCGGTGATCGTCAACATCCAGCGGCAGCCGGGGGCGAACATCATCGAGGTCGTCGACTCCGTGAAGGCGCTCCTCCCGCAGCTCGAGGCCTCGCTCCCGGCGGCGGTGCAGGTGCATGTCCTCACCGACCGCACGCTCACGATCCGCGCGAGCATCGAGGGGGTGCAGCACGAGCTGCTCCTCACGATTGCTCTGGTCGTGTTCATCATTTTCTTGTTTCTCAAGGATCTTACCGCCACGATCATCCCCAGCGTCGCGGTGCCCCTGTCGCTTGTCGGCACGTTTGCCGTGATGCTTGTCCTCGGGTACAGCCTCAACAACCTCACCCTCATGGCGCTGACGATCTCGACGGGATTTGTCGTCGACGACGCGATCGTGATGATCGAGAACATCGTCCGCTACGTGGAGGAGGGGGACACGCCCCTCGAGGCGGCGCTGAAGGGCTCGGCCGAGATCGGCTTCACGATCGTCAGCCTTTCGGTGTCGCTGATCGCCGTCCTCATCCCGCTCCTCTTCATGGGCGATATCGTCGGCCGGCTGTTCCGGGAGTTCGCTGTCACGCTGTCGGTGACGATCCTCGTGTCGGCGGTGGTGTCACTGACGCTGACCCCGATGATGTGTGCCGTGCTGCTCTCGCAGCGTCCTTCCGGCTCCGGTCACGGCGGCGGGGGGCACGCAGCGGGAGAGCCGGGGTTTGTCACCCGGCTCTATGCCGCGACGCTCAGGTTCGTGTTCGCCCACCAAGTGGCGACGATGGCGACGTTCGTGGCGACGCTCGTGGCCACCTGGTACCTCGCGCAGATCGTCCCGAAGGGGTTCTTTCCGGTTCAGGACACGGGCGTCATCCTCGGCATCTCCGAAGCGCCGCAGAGCATCTCGTTCGAGGCGATGCGCGACCGGCAACTGGCGCTCAATCGAGTGATCCTCGCCGACCCGGCGGTGGAGAGCCTGTCGAGCTTCATCGGCATCGACGGCACGAACGTCACCCTCAACAGCGGCCGGATCCAGATCAACCTCAAGCCCCTCGAGGAGCGCGGCATCAGCGCCGTCGAGGTGATCCGCCGTCTCCAAGGGGAGTTGGTAGCGGTTGAGGGGATCGGCCTGTTCCTGCAACCTGTACAGGATCTCTCCGTGGATACCAGGGTCAGCCGGACGCAGTATCAGGTGAGCCTCGT
>CAJAYZ010000053.1 GCA_903949225.1 uncultured Planctomycetaceae bacterium | reverse complement strand
GGTTTGCAGGGGCGCGATTCGCCCGCACGGTGGCTGTGGTCCGGGAGCTTGTCGATCTTGCCGGCCGGATCGAGGGGCTGGCCCGCAACGTCGGCACCCACGCTGCGGCGGTGGTGATCGCCGACCGCCCGCTCGTCGAGTATGTCCCGCTCCAGCGGGTGACGGGGAAGGAGGAAGTGATCACGCAATGGGCGATGGGGGATGTCGAGCGCGCCGGCCTGATGAAAATGGACTTCCTCGGCCTCCGCTACCTGACCGTCGTCGCCAAGACGATCGACATCATCGCCGAGACGACCGGCAACCGCCCCGATCCGCTCGCCTTCCCGCTCGAAGACCAGCCGACCTTCGACCTGTTGTGTCGCGGCGAGACGAAGGGCATCTTTCAGCTCGAGAGCGGCGGCATCCGCGATCTCCTCCAGCGGATGAAGCCCGACCACTTCCGCGACATCGTCGCCGTCAACGCCCTCTACCGCCCCGGTCCGCTCGAGGGGGGCATGGTCGACGACTACGTTGCCGTCAAGCACGGCCGCAAGCCGGCCGTGTACGCCCATCCGGTGATGAAGGAGGTGCTCGAAGAGACGCACGGCGTGATGGTCTACCAGGAGCAGGTGATGCGGATCCTGGAGCGCCTCGGTGAGATCGAGCTCTCCAGCGCCTACACCTGCATCAAGGCGATCAGCAAGAAGAAGCTCGAGACCATCGCCGCCTTCCGAGAGAAGTTTGTCGCCGGGGCGAAGGCGAAGGGGATGGCGGCGGCCGAGGGGCAGGAGCTGTTCGGCCTGATCGAGAAGTTTGCCGGCTACGGCTTCAACAAGAGCCACTCCACCGCCTACGCACTCCTGGCCTGGCAGACGGCTTACCTCAAGACGCACCACGCGGTGGAGTTCATGGCGGCGCTCCTCTCCGGAGACATCACCGGCCGCAACTTCAAGAAGAAAGACGCGCTCGTCGAGCATGTTGAGGATTGCCGGCGGATGGGGATCGAAGTCTCCCCTCCCGACGTCAACCATTCCGCAGCCGACTTCACCGTCGCCGAGGGGCGGATCCTGTTCGGGCTGTCCGCGATCAAGGGCTGCGGCGGGCAGGCCTCTGCCGCGATCGACGCGGAGCGGAAGAAGGCCGGCCCCTACCGCGATCTCGACGACTTCTGCGGCCGCCTCGATTCGAGCGTCGTCAACAAGACCGCCGTCGAGAGCCTCGCCAAGGCCGGGGCCCTCGATTCCCTTGTGCCCGATCGCTCCATGGGGGCGAAGCGGGCCGCGCTCCTCGCCGGCATCGAGAAGGCGCTCGCGTCCGGTGCCTCCCGCGCTGCCGATCGGAAGAGCGGCCAGAAGAATCTCTTCGATGCCTTCGACGAAGCCCCGGCCGTCGCCGCTCCCACCGCCCCGCCGCCGGGGCTGCCGGAAGTGCCCCCCCTCTCCGACAAGGAGATGCGGTCGTACGAGAAGGAGGTGCTCGGCTATTACGTCCACAGCCATCCGCTGGCGGAGTATGCCGATCTCCTCGCCGCGATCTGCACCCACGGCACGGCCGACCTCGCCGCGGTGCCCCCCAAGGGGGAGGTGGTGATCGGCGGGATGGTGGCCGCCATCAAGCTCTCCAACACCAAGCAGCCGCGCCCCGGTTCCACCCACACCCGCTACGGGATGTTCGACCTCGAGGACATGGACGGCATCGTCCGCTCGATCTGCTGGCCTGAGGACTATGCCCGCTGTGGTGAGGCGATCCAGGCCGACGCTGTGATCCTCGTCGTCGGGTCGATCGACCGCCGGGCGGGGAGCGAGGAGACGAACTTGATCGTCAACGAGATCGTTCCCCTCGCCGACGCCTGGCAGAAGCCGGTCAAGCACGTCACGCTGCGTTTTGCCGAGCCCAACCACGACGCCGCCACGCTCGACCGGCTCGCGGAGATCCTTCGCCGCCATCCGGGGAGCGTGCCGCTGCGGCTGGTGCTCGATCTCCTCGATGGCCGCCGTGTCCTCATGGAGGCTGATCGCCACGCCGTCGCCTGGACGCCTCAATTCCAGGCGGAGGTCTCCGGCCTCCTCGGCCCCGGCATGATCCGGGCGGGGATTTCGATCCCCCGCACCGGGGGTAGCCGGAGCCGCGACGATTCCGGCCGGGGGGATGGGCGTCGATTCTCTGGAAAGGGGTCCCCCGCCAGGGCTGGCTGACCTGGGTTGTACGACCGAGGCTGTCAGGCGGGCTGCTGAGCCGGGTGGGCGGGCTGAGCCGGGTGGGGGATCCCGGGAGCCCTCGCCGCGGCGTCGTCCCCACAATCGGCACGACCCCTTCCCGGTGCACGATGGCGGCGAGAAAACCGCACAATCGCCCCCCTGCTCCCCCAAGCCCCTCAAAGCCGCTGTCGTCTCCGGGCCGAAGAGAGAAGAGACGCTGGGGCCGATCTGCTGACGCGGAGGCTCCCTGCACGTCGGCCGCTTGATTGCCGCCAGCCTCCGCCGGGGCTACCCTGCGGAGAGGGTTCCGGTCTCCGGAGCCCTGCGGGAATCAAGCGTCGGCAGACCGTTCCTCTTTCGCCGGGTACGCCCATGTTCAAGCCCCTCGCTGACCGGATGACCCTCGTGCACCGCTTCGCCTCGCTGTTGTCGACGGCGATCGTGGCCCTCGCCGTGGCGGTCGCGCCCGCCGGATTCGCCCATGCCCAGGGTGGTATAGGTGGCGGTGGCATGGGTGGCGGCGGTATGGGCGGCGGCGGCATGGGTGGTGGTGGCATGGGCGGTGGTGGCATGGGCGGTGGTGGTATGGGCGGTGGTGGCATGGGCGGTGGTGGCATGGGCGGTGGCGGCCAGGGTGGCGGTGGTCTTGGTAGTGCCGCGGGCGCGGCGGGCGTCGTCATCGACGCCCAGGGAGTCCTGCGGACGCGCTTCGTCTCCGACGCGGGGCTCTCCCGCCAGCGGCGAGTCGCGGCCTACGCCGAACTTCCCGGCGACATCCGCAAGCGTTCGACGTTCCGCAAGGTGGCGCTGTCGCGGCTGGAGGCCGAGGTGGCCCACGCCGCAGCCGAAGGCCGCGACGTCGCCGACGATGTCGCCCGGCTCGCCGGCCTCACCCGCGTGCAGTATGTGTTCGTCTATCCGGCCGAGGATGGGCAGCCGGGTGAAGTCGTCATCGCCGGCCCGGCCGAGGGCTGGATCACCGACGCCACCGGCCGCGTCGTCGGCATCGAGTCGGGCAGCCCGACGGTGCTCCTCGAAGATCTCGTCGCCGCGATGCGGGTCTTCGAGCCGGGCGAGCCGACGAGCGCCACGATCGGCTGCTCGATCGATCCGCGTCAGGAAGGCCTCGCTGAGCTCCAGGCATTCATCAAGAGCGTCGGCCGGATCAATCCCAAGGCTAGCCCCGAAGAGCTCGTGATGGGGATGTCGCAGGCCCTCGGGCCGCAGGATGTCCGCGTCGACGGCGTCAGCCCCACGACGCACTTCGCCCAAGTGATGGTCGAGGCTGACTATCGGATGAAGCTCATCGGCATCGGCCTCGAGCGCGTGCCGGCCCGCAACATGAAGTCGTGGGTCGATCTCAACGCCAATTCCGGCGTCGCCACCAACGCCCTCCAGCGCTGGTACTTCACCCCCGACTACCAGTGTGTCCGGGCGACCGACGACGACCTCGGCATCGAGCTCGTCGGCCGGGGCGTGAAGCTTGTCGGTGCCGACGAGGTCGTGCTCCCCAACGGCCAGCGGATGTCGGCCGACCGGCCCGACCGGGCGAGCAAGACGTTTACCGAGACGTTCACGCGGAAGTACCCGGAGATCGCCGCCCGCAACCCCGTCTACGGTCAGCTCCGCAACCTCATCGATCTCTCGATCGTGGCTGCCTGGATGCAGGAGCACGACGCCTACGGCCGGGCTGCTTGGGGGGCCGAGAGCCTCCGCGACGAGTCTGTGTGCACGATCGAGCGGCACGTCGCTCCGACCGAAGTCCAGCCGGCGATCAACGCCATCCAGCGGGGCAATCGCCTCGTCACCCCGATCGGTGGTGGCGTGACCGTCCAGCCGAAGATGGCCCTTGATCCGTCGAACATCCTCGGCGACGAAGAGGGCACGATTGCCTCGGCCCGCGGCGAGAAGCTCGACCTCCCCGCCGGCCAGTGGTGGTGGGACTGAATTGAGACGCGGTCGAGGCTGTCCATGGCCTTCGACTGAGTCATCAAAACGAAGCGGCCCGCCGGGGATTCCGGCGGGCCGCCGTCGTTTCGCTTGCTTCTCGCGTTGGAGCCGCTCGGGGCTGACCGTGCCCCGTCGCCGGACGTTCGCCTCGGCCATCCCTGGCCGCCGCTCTCTCCGCGCCGCCTGCGCTTTCGCCCTCCGGGCTTCGCTTGCCGGCGAGGCCGGCTCTCGGAGCGCGGTCGGCCCCGAGCTTGCCGGTTTGGGGTGCGGAAAAAGGTGCCTGCCACCATTTGTCTGTCAAATGGTGGCTGGCACCTTTTTCCCGGCGGCCGCTGCGAAGCCCTTATTTTTGCGACCGCTCCAGGTAATCGCCGGTGCGGGTGTCGATCTTGATCATGTCGTCCTGCTCGATGAAAGCCGGCACGACCACGTCGGCGCCGGTCTCGAGCTTCACCGTCTTGGTGAGGTTCGTCGCCGTGTTGCCCCGCATCGCCGGTTCGGCATAGGCGACTTTGAGAATCATGTGATTCGGCGCCTCCATCGAGATCGGGTTGCCGTTGTAGAGGAGCATCGAGCAGACGGTGCCCTCCTTGATCCACTTCCAGGCGTCGTCGACCTGCTCCTTCGTCAGCTCGTACTGCTCGTAGCTGGTGTTGTCCATGAACACGAACTGCTCCCCCTGCTTGTAGAGGAACTGCGCCTCGATCGTGGCGATGTCGGCGGCATCGAGCGAGTCGCCGCTCTTGTAGGTCCGGTCGAGCACCGTGCCGCGGAGGAGGTTGCGGAGCTTGCACTTGTAGAGCGCCTGCCCCTTCCCCGGCTTCACGAAATTGCACTCGATCATCAGGTAGGGGTCCCCGTCGATCTGGACCTTGAGCCCCTTCTTGAACTCGCTCGTGTTGTAGCCTGCCACTGCTTCGATGCTCCTGGACGTTGATCCGAAAACGGGATGCCTGACGTACGCTCCGAACCGCCCGGCCGCCGGGCGTTCCCTTTCCGGGCAGCCGGTCGTATCCTTCAAAGGCGTCCGGGGCTCTGCGGAAGACCGTCAAGGGTGGCCGCAGCCGTGCCGGATGTCAACGTCCGCCGCCGCCGCGGGAGTGCGGCGGCTCCCGATTGCCCCCCTCCGACGGTCGCCCCCGTCCCGCCCCCCGCGATTCGCCCCCCCCATGACACCCGAATCGGCACCCGAATCGGCACCCGAATCGACGCTTGATTCGACGCTTGATTCGACGCAGCCCGAGCCGGTCTTGGCCCCCGGGGCCGGCCCCGCGGCCGGTCCTAGCGCCGAGGGTCGCCGCGAGCGGGGATCGCCCCGGGAACGCTGGCAGGTGGAGCTGGCGGAGGCCGTCCGCGATCCGGGCGAGCTCTGCCGGCTCCTCGGCCTCGATGCCAGCGTTGCCGCCGAAGCCCGCCGGGCCGCCGCCGGCTTTCCCCTTCTTGTCCCCCGTCCCTTTCTCGAGCGGATGGCCCATGGCGATCCCCACGACCCGCTCCTCCGCCAAGTCTTGCCACTCGGGGCGGAGCTTTCCTCGCCGCCCGGCTGGGTGGCCGACCCGCTCGAGGAGGCAGCGGCGCTTGCGGCGCCGGGCTTAGTGAAGAAGTACGACGGCCGGGCGCTCCTCCTGGCCACCGGCGCCTGTGCCGTCCACTGCCGCTACTGCTTCCGTCGCGAGTTCCCCTATGTCGATCATGGCGCCTCGTCGGCCGGCACGGCCGCGGCGCTTGCGGCGATCGCCGCCGATCCTTCGATCCGCGAAGTGATCCTCTCCGGCGGCGATCCGCTCCTCCTCGACGACGACCGCCTTGCCGACCTCCTCGGCCGGATCGTCGCCATCCCCACCGTCAGCCGGATCCGGATCCATACCCGCCTCCCGGTCGTGCTCCCCTCGCGGGTGACGCGTCGGCTGGTCGATCTCCTCGCCGCCCTTCCCGCGCCGGCCGTGGTCGTGATCCATGCCAATCATCCCGCGGAGCTCGGGCCTGACCAGGAAGCGGCGGTGCGGGCCTTGGCCGGCGCCCGGGCGATCCTCCTCAATCAGGCGGTGCTCCTAACCGGGGTGAACGACTCGCTTCAAGTCCTCGCTGGGCTCTCGGAGCGGCTCATCGCGATCGGCGTTCTTCCCTACTATCTTCACCTCCCCGATCGGGTCGTCGGCACCGCGCACTTCGACGTCCCGGAGGCAAAGGCCGTAGCGCTTGTCGACGCCCTCCGGCAAAAGCTCTCCGGCTACGCCGTCCCGCGGCTGGTCCGCGAGGTGCCGGGGGAGGCGTCGAAAGTGTCGATAGCCTGATCGGCGGCCGCGTGGGAGGCGGGCGATTCTCGGGTAAGATGTTGGCTGGGGAGCGTTGTCGCGCCCCGTTCGCATCCGTGTCTTTCCGTCAGTCGGAGCCAGTCATGAAGATCCTCATCGGTGTCGACGGGTCGCCCACCTCCCTCGAGGCCGTTTCGCTCGTCGGCCGGCTCATCGACCCGCGTGCCGACGAAGTGGCGATCTACTTTTCTCCGGCCGAGCTTCAGCGCCGCGTCCCCTGGGGGCAGACGCTCGTCGAGGGGGCGAGCAAGGCGCTCTTCGACGAGGCCGAGGCCCGGCTCCCGCAGCCGTTCACTCGCCCCGTCGAGGCGATCGTGAGCACGAAGTCGGCGGCGGCGGGGATCCTCGAAGCGGCGATCGGCTGGAAGGCCGATCTCGTCGTCGTCGGCGCGAGCAACACCACGACGCTCGAGCGCTTCCTCCTCGGGAGCGTGTCGCGGGCGGTGGTCCATGGCTCGACGCTGCCGGTCCTCGTCGTCCGCAACGCGCCGGCTGCCGGCGAGCCGATCCGGCCGATCGCCTGCCATCTCGCCGCCAGTGCGTCGGCCGTCTCCGCGGTGGTCAGCAAGCTCCGCTGGCCTGCCGACACTTCGGGCGAGGTGATCGGCGTGGCGGAGTCGCTCCTTGCCGGGCCGCTGCCGTCGTGGCTCGAGAAGAAGGTGCGCGATCCGCAGTCGGAGGCGATCGCGTCGGCTTGGCAGCAGGAGCACGACGACGAAGTCGGCACGCTCTCCAAGGCCCTCGATGGCTTCCAGAAGCAACTGCCGCCGTCATTCGGCGCCAAGGCTCCGATCGTCGCTCAGGGGAATCCTGGCGACCAGATCCGGGCCCATGTCCGCGATCATGGCGACAATCTCGTCATCCTCGGCCGCACCCCTTCCGACGCGGTCACGCGTTGGCTGCTGGGGAGCACGTCCGAAGCGGTGCTCACGGGCGTGCCGTCGAGCATGTTGCTCGTGCCGGTCGAGAAAGGCTGACGGTTAGCCGCGGCGGCAGCGTTCCACAAAGGCGGCGTAGTCGCGCGGGGTGTCGATCCCCTTGGCGGCGTGGTCGATCGCGTAGGCGGCGATCGGGATGCCGGCTTCGAGCGGCCGCAGTTGCTCGAGGCTTTCAAGTGCCGCGAGGCGCGACTCGGGGAGCGCATCCCAGCTTTCAAGAACGCTCCGCCTGTAGGCGTAGAGCCCGACATGCTGCCACCACAGCGGCGGGGTGGCACTGAGGAGTGTTTCATTCCATTCGCGGGCCGCAGGCAGGCGGGAGCGGCTGAAGGTGATGGCCCGCCAGGCGCCCGCGCTTTCCGGTCCGGGGAGCCAGGAGCCGTGTGTGCCCGGCTCGCGCCATGGGGTCAGCTCGGCTTTGACGGCGGAGGGGTCGTCGAGGAGGTCGATCGAGCGGATCGGGGTGACGAGCGTGGCGATGCCGGCGGAGGGGCAGCGGTGGAGGAGGTCGATGGCGGCATCGATGGCGGCGGCGGAGATTTCCGGTTCGTCCCCTTGCACGTTCACGATCACGTCGGCGTTGCCGAGGGTGCCGAGGGCTTCGACGATCCGGGCGGTGCCGCTGGGGGCCTCGGGCGAGGTCATCACCGCTTCGCCCCCGAAGGCGGCCACGGCGGCGGCGATCTCTTGACTGTCGGTGGCGACGATCACTCGCGTGGCTCGCGACGACGCCCGGGCGGCGTGCCAGGTGTGTTCGATGAGGGTCTTGCCGGTGTCGGCGAGGAGCATCTTCCGGGGGAGTCGGGTGCTCGAGAGTCGGGCGGGGATGACGATCACCGCCGCGGCGGGCTGCGTGGGCATGGGGCGCTCCGTGGGCTGGCGGAAGGCAGGGCAAATCAAGCGGTTTTTAGCCTGATTGGGGCGGGGGCTGCCATGCCGGAATCGGCCGGGTGCGGGCGCGGCTGGTGCGTCTTGTTTCCGGGGCGTCGCCTGCTAGCATTCGGGGGTCGCGAAAGCGGCCACTTGCCCGAGTGGCGGAATTGGCAGACGCGCAAGATTCAGGTTCTTGTCCAGGTAACTGGGTGGAGGTTCAAGTCCTCTCTCGGGCATTTCCGGGGTTTTTCTAGCCCCGGATCGATCCCCCGCCGGCCTTTCTGGTTGGCTGATGGCTGCTCCCGCGAAGATCGGTAAAGTCTTTCGCGTTATTGGCTTTGTCGTGGCCGTCCCTTGCCCCCTGTTCCCGGCACGCTTCGAGCCGTGGCTTCCATGCGGTGGTGTGCTCGAAAAGAGCCATGCGAGCTGGCCTGCTCGTGGGAGTGCGGGCCGAGGAGATTCCTCCGATGACGACCGTTTCGATTCCTTTGCCAGACGACCAAGTCAGCGAGCTTCGTCTCCGTGCCGATCAGGCAGGAATCCCCTTGGAGGAGTACCTGGCCCGGTGTGTCGGGGAGCTCCTCGACCGGTCGGCTGAAGAGTTCCGCCAGGCCGCGGGGCGGGTTCTTGAGAAGAACGTCGAGCTCTATCGGCGGCTGGCGTGACCCGCTTCCTCACTTGGAAGAAGTGGTCGAGCTTCATCGACTGGTCATCGGCCAGTCGGGTGGGGCTCAAGGCATTCGCGACCCCGCGGGCCTCGCGTCGGCCGTGGCTCAGCCTCGGATGACCTCTGACGGCCGAGATCTCTATCCGACGCTGGTCGAGCAGGCTGCGGCCATCGGTTCTCCCTGGTCAGCAATCACCCCTTCGTCGATGGACACAAGCGGATTGGCCATGCCGCGATGGAAACGTTTCTCCTTC
>CAJAYZ010000052.1 GCA_903949225.1 uncultured Planctomycetaceae bacterium | reverse complement strand
GAGCATCTGCCCCTGCGGGCACTTCACCACCACCACGAACGGGAACATGTACTCCGCCTTCGCGATCACCGGGTCCGGGCTGCTGCAATGCGCGACCACCTGCCGCAGCCAGCCGCAGCGCTCCCCCTCCACCAGTCGCGGGCCGTACTTTTCGGTGGGATGGCTGACGCCGGGAGCTGCCAGCCCCCCTTCGATCTGCCCCCAGGTCGCCTTGGCGGCGCCGGGGATCGTGAATGCCGCGAGCTTCGCATTCGTATCGTCGGGGGGGAGGACATCGACCGGCCCGAGCCGCTCGGCCAGCGCCGCGGCAATCTCCTCGGTGTGCCGGCTGGCCCAGATCGCCGAGCAGTTGATGCAGCCACGGCCGCCGTTGACGGCGACGCTCTCCACCATCATGTCGATGTAGTCCTCCCAGCGGTCGACGACGTCGTCGCCGATGAGGATTTTCGAGAACCCGGGGCCGTGGACCTGCACGCCGGGATTGCCGCGATACTGCTCGACCGTCTTGGCACTGCCGAAGATCATGCTCCGCTTGCAGGTGGCGAGGATCGAAGCCCCGACGTCGGTGGCACCCGGGTAAAGCCCGATCGCCTCGGAGGGAATCCCTGCTTCGATCATCGCCGCCGCCATCCGGTAAGGCGTCCAGGGCTCCTGGCCCCCCGGCTTCATGACGAGGCCGACGCCGAGGGCGATCACCGGCAACCACAGGGTGTGGACGCCAGGGGAGTTCGACGGCAGGACGAGCCCGAGCACCGGCGACTGGGCCTGGTAACTAACGACGACGTCGCGCTGCTCACGGCCGTAGCCCTTCCAGAAAATCTCCGGCGGGAGGCCGCGGGAGAGGGCGTCGAGCATCCGGTCCATGTTTGCGAGGACGAACATGTTCTTCTGCATGTTCGCCCGGCAGAGGGTCTCGGGGAGCCCGGTCGTGGCCGACTGCTGCTTGACGAAGTCGTCGGGCGACTGCTTGGTATCGCCGACGGTGAGCGTGCCATGGGCGTACAGATTGCCAGCCGTCTGGAGCCGCTCGACGACGTCCTCCGGGTCGAGCGTCAGCAGCGCCTCGCGGGCCTTGGCCGCCTTTTGCATGTCGCGGCCCACGAGCGCCCCGCCGACCTGGCTGACCTCCGCCACCGGCTCGCCGGTGAGGAAGTGGACGAGTTTCGTCCGCTCGATCGACTCGTAGGGCTTGCCGAAACGGAAGGCGGGGAGATGCATCAACAGGACTCCTGCAACGTTTTCGAAAGAGAACCCAGATCGAAGTCAAAACCAACCGTCGTACCCGCTCCAGGAGGCGCCCACGGTCGCCCGGAGGTGCGACCGCAAGCCTCCGCTGAGGGCAGCAAAGCTGCCCTCAGCCCCCAAGCCCGCCGGGGCCACGATGGCCCGGCGGGCGTGCAATCAATAAACGCCGACCGTGGTCGACGAGGCGAGTTCCCGGAAAGGCCGCACTCCACTGATGCCATCCCACGGGTATTTCGCGTAGGGAAGTTCGCGTTCCCCCTCGTCGCGCTCGAGGAAGCCGGGCACGAACGTCTCCTTCGTGAGGGTCGTGAGCTTGACGCGTCCGGTGCCGCCGTAGGGGACGACGGTGTTGGTGTCGTCGAAGTCGACGACCTCGATCACGGCGCGGGGCTGCGGAGCGTAGTAGGCGATCGTATAGCCGTCGGCCGGCACCACCGGCCTGGAAGCCGCCAGCCCCATGAGCGTGTTACCGTAGGTTGGCGTCATGAAGGCGCCGTCGAGAAGTTCCTCCACGGCGAAGCGGGTCCACTGCGGGGTGAACTCCGTGCCCCCGGAGAAGATCCCCGTGATCCCGGCCTTGCGGATCGTCGTCCCGCGCTTCTCGAGCCCGATCGCCAATGACTCGAGGAGCTTCGGCGTCGTGAACATGCACTTCACGTCGTGGCCCGCCTCGAGGATCGTGATCGCCTGATCGATGCAGTGCTGCTTGTAGGCTTCGAGATGCTCCATCCAGCCCTTCTGGATGAGCTTGACCACCCAGCGCGGGTCGAGATCGACGCAGAAGCAGATGCCGCCCCGGTGCTGGGCGAGATGTTCGATCGACAGCCGCAGCCGACGAGGGCCTGAGGGCCCGAGCATCAGCCAGTTGGCGCCGCGCGGGAAATACTCCTCGGGAAGGGTGTCGCTGAACTGCTCGTAGTCGGTGCGGAAATCACGCATGTTGACGCGCGACTTCGGCACGCCGGTGGTGCCACCGGTCTCGAAGACATACGCGGGCTGACCGGCAAAGCCCTGGGGGATCCACCGCGTCACCGGGCCTCCGCGGAGCCATTCATCCTCGAACGGGGGGAACTTCTTCAAGTCGTCGTAGTTCTTCACCTCGGTGATCGGGTTGAACTTCAGCGTCTTCGCATACTCCAGCCAGAACGGGCAGCCGGTGGAGGGATGGAAATGCCAGGCCATCATCTCCACGGTGTGGGCATCGAGGGTCGCGCGGGCCTGCTTCACGGCGGCGTCGTCGGCAACCTGGAACACCGGGTTCTTAGCGGAAACGTCGGTCGACATCGCGGGGTCTCTGGAGGGGAGTGGGGTTCAATCCGCGACCGCCATCGACGGCACGGACACGGGAGTCAGTGGATCAGCCCTCACCAGGCGGCGGCGCCGGGGGGGCTCCGAGTTGGGCAAAGAGTTGCAGCACGCCGTTGAAGTGGGCGAGCCTGGGGCCGTAGCGATCGATGAACTCGCCGAGAGCATATTCGCTGTCGGTGAAGTTTTCGGCGTTGTCGAAGGCCCCCGTAGCCACCCCGGCAAGGAACTCGGTGTGGACCTTGGCAAGCGACTCGGCGGCCTGGCGACAGGAGCGGGCCAATTCCGGATTGGCATCCTTCCAAGCCTTGAGTTCCGCCGCCCGCTGCCGTTGCTGGAGCGACACCTGCGAGACGAGTTCCGTGAGCAGTTCGCATTGGCGGGAGAGCAGTTCGATCTGCCGCTGCTGAAGGGCGATCGACTCTCCGAGCAGATGCCGCGTCTGCGGATCGGGCGCGGCCCCACCAGGAGTGATCGACGTGGCGGAGATGTCGAGTTGCGTGAACACGGGGGGAAAATCACTCATGGCACGGCCCGCCGGTGGTCGGTGGTGGAAGTGGGAACCGTGGAAGATTCTACCCACGCCCACGGGAATGGTAGCCCTCCAGCCCCCGTTCGGCCGGGCCGGGTCGATTCCCGTCAGGGTTTCCCCAGCCTACGGCGGCGGGCTCGCCGATCCCCCCAGGCGGCTGAGGGAGGCTCCCAGTCCTCAAGTGGCGCGTCCCGCCACCCGATGCAAGGGCTGGCGGGGAGACGGTTCCCTGCGGATCCGCAGCCGACGGCCTGCGGAACGGCCGCCTCCGGGCGGGCGACGGCATGGGGGCGCGGTGGACACCAACGACGCAACGCTGACTTTTGGGTTTCTCACCACCGTTGATTCGCCCACCCACGGGGTGTTCGGCGGGTATCTCGTCGTCGACTCGACGGGACGGCCCCTGGAGTTTCACTGCACGACCCCAGTGAAGGTGTCGAGGGCCCAGCAGATTCTCTACGGGGCAACGCTGCCGGGTCATCTCCATGGCCGGCAAATCGGCGCCAACCTCCTCGCCGAAGCCGCCTCCCACCCCCTGGCCGTCCTCATCGACGCCGAGACGCTGCTCCATGTCCGCCCACACACGGCCCTGCCGGTCGGGCTCGTCCTCCGGTCTGACCCGGCCGTGTCAGCGCCGCTCGATGACGACGCCCTGCTCCGATTCGGCACGACGACGATCAGCCTGCCGGCCGACAGGCACGCCGCGGTGATCGAGGGACTCACGGCCCTGGCTGGCGCCGTCGATCTCTGCGAACCGTTCGAGCGGATCCGGGCTGCGATCGACGAGGCCCAGCGGCACTGAGCCGCCCCGCAGGGCCAAACGCATGCCTCCCTCGTCTGAGGCTGCTGCAACGATGGGCGACGCGGGGGGAGCAGTCATGCCGCCAGAGATTCAACGAACCCCTCCGACCGGCGTCGGCAGCCACGCCCTGCGGAGCGCGGAGCTGAGCCTGCCGCCGGTGACCCTCCGGCCGACCTGGATCGTCGATGCACCGCCGCGGCCGCGCGTCCTCCGCCTCCCGCTGGCGGGATCGACCCCTGCCGTCACGTCGATCAGTCTCCTTGACGCCATGCCGAAGGTCTCGAGCTACCGCTTTCCCCGCGCCGTCGCAGCGCCTGTTGCCCTTGCGGCGCCTCCGCGGCCGGCCACGGCCCAACCGCCCGCCAGCGCGGAGCCAGCGGTGCGACGGCCTGACCGTCCGGCGCGGACGCGGATTGCCCCCCCGGGGGACGTGGTGCGAATGGAGGAACGGCTCTGGTTCCTCCTCCAACCCGACCTCGAAACCCTCCTCCGCTCTTGCCACCTCGACTTTCCCCGCCGGCCATTCCCGTTCCAACTCGAAGGCATGGCGTTCCTCATGCCGCGGCACGCCGCCGTCCTCGCCGACGAGATGGGGCTCGGCAAATCGATGCAGGCCATCTCCTCGATCCGCCTCCTCATCCATGCCGGTGAAGCCCGTCGCGTACTCGTCGTCTGTCCAAAGGGGCTGGTGTCGAACTGGGTGCGCGAGCTCGGCGACTGGGCCCCGGAGATTCCGGTGGCGGTGATCGAGGGGGATCCGCAGCGTCGTCGCTGGCAGTGGGCCCTGTCGGATGTCGCGGTGAAGGTCGCCAACTACGAGAGCGTCGTCCGCGATCGGGAGCTCATCGCCGAACTGAAGGCCTCGTTCGATCTCGTCGTCCTCGACGAGGCACAGCGCATCAAGAACTCCGCCAGCCAAACCAGCCACGCCATCCGCGCCCTCTCGCGCCGCCGCAGTTGGGCCCTCACCGGCACGCCGGT
>CAJAYZ010000051.1 GCA_903949225.1 uncultured Planctomycetaceae bacterium | reverse complement strand
TATCAAACTGTCAAGTATTAACCCATTAGAGCATTTTTACAATAGGGAAATACAAAAATCAATTAAAAGCGGCTGTGACTTTCTAAGGAAGAAATATAAATAGCAACAATAAGGCATAATAATATCATTAACATAATGTATCGCGCCATTTAAATTTGCACTAAATATATTATTGAATAAGGTAAGATTGTATTATATTTAATTATTCTCGATAATTGTTTATCCTTTTAAAGTATATATATACTTCCTATTCAAAAAGTAGTAAAAACAAAATATATAATGAAATTATGAGTCAAGTTTAATTTATTACTTATCCAATTGGCGGCTGCCGCGTCGCTCTCGACCGCCACCGCGGCGACACCGTGCGCCATCCCGTCGAGGAGACAGCCGGCATCTGCCACCTCCCCCGGCTGCCAGACGAGGCGGACGCGGGGGAGGAGATCGGGAAGACAATCGAGCCACGGGAAGACAAACAGCCGCTCGGCGCAATGCTGGAGCCGGGCGCGCCGCCGCATCCGGGCGAGGAGGGGGCCGGCGCCGACGACCACATGCTCGAGCCCCTTGTGAACGACCCCGAGTTGGTCGATGGCCCACAGGAGCCGATCGACGTGCGTCGAGGGCTCGAGTGGGGCGACACAGAGCGTCCACACGGTGTCGGGGCGGAGCCCGAGGCGGGCCGCCACCTGACCGCGCGACAGGCCACTCCCGGCGACCGGTTCGATCCCCGGAATCACAAGGTCAATCGCCGTTTCCAACACTCCCGCCCGACGGCAGGCCTCCGCCACACCGGCCGTCGTCGCGACGACCCGGTCGGCCTGTCGCACGCCCCACGTCTCGAGCCCTGCCCGGGGGAAAAGGCCGACGACGGCGACGACCACCGGACCAGCGGCAAGCCGACGGGCGGCGGCGGCAATCGCCACCTGCCGCCTTCCCCAGGCAACGATTGCACCGGGGCGGATCTCCCCGATCAGCCGAGCCAGTTCGACGGCCGCCGTGACCCCCGGCCGCGGTCGGCGCGAAAGCGTGTGGACGACAAACCCGGCCCGGGCGAGGCGGCCGGTACAGCTGCCGGCTCCGGCGGAGATGGCGATCTGCACCTCGTGCCCAGCGGCGCGACAGGCCTCGGCGGCAAGCTCGACCTGACGGCCGGTGCCGACGGGGTCGAGCCCGCGCGTGAGAAAGAGGATCGGTCTGCGGCCGGACTTTGTCATGGCACGCCGAAGGGGAGCTTGGAGGCACGGACCGCGGCGATGTCGGCCTCGTCGAGGGCGGCGACGTGGTCGAGTTGCCGGAGCGTGCCGTCGAAATCGAGCCCGTAGCCGACGACGAAAACATCGGGGATCTCGAAGCCGACGAAGTCGGGCTCGATCGCCACCTCCCCGCGCCCCTGTTTGCGGAGGAGGACGAGCGACCGCACGCTGGCCGCTCCCCGCTGCTTCATCGCCGCGACGATCGCCTCCATCGTTCGGCCGGTGTCGAAGATGTCGTCGACAACGAGAACGTCCTGGCCGGTGAGATCGGGGAGGAGATCGAGGTGGAGGCGGAGCGTGTCTGGCTCGGTGGCTGTGCCGCGGTAGCTGCTCGCCCAAGCCATGCTCACCCGGACCGGTCCGTCGAGGCGGCGGATGAGGTCGGCGACGATCACGATGCTCCCGGTGAGGACGCCGACGACCACCAGCGGGGCATCGCGGGCTTCGCGGCGGACCTCGGCGGCAAGCCGATCGATGCCAGCGGCGAGATCGGCAGCGGAAAGGAGGACACGCATGAAGGCATACACCGGGAAATCACCGGCCGAACACGACCGGTCGTCTCGGGGTTCTACCGGCTGCGGGCCGACACCGACAAGCGCCGACGGCTCCGTGCACGAACGATGCCGATGCCGCAGGCTACCGCCATCAGGCCCGTGACCGCCGAAGAAGGTTCAGGGACGGCAAGCGGGGCGATGCGGTAAATCACCCCGCCCCGGTCGGCGGCGATGCCATCCACCGTGCCCACCATCGCTCCAGTGAAATTGAGATCGGAAAGGAAGATGGCGGACGACGTGGCGAGAACACCGTTGGGATGCCCCATGATCTGGTTCTCGATGAAGTGGAACGATCGCCCGGTGGCTGGATCGACCCACAACACCGGGTTCTCTGTGTTCGCCGGCCCGCCGGCATTCCACGCACCGGAGAAAGGCACGAAGATTCCACCCGCTAGGTCGTCGGGAAAACTCGACGGTGCGAAGGCCAGTTCAACGGCACCCTCGCTCTTTTCACCGCCGATTGGACGGAAATCAGCGACGGGCAGGGTCACGCCGGCGAGAGGCCCCACCATCGCACCGGTGGCGTAATCGACATAGCTGCCGGCAAAGCCGAAATTCGGCACGGTGACGCCGAGCAGCGACGCCGAGATGACATGGAGGGTGTCGGCAGACAATGAGGCGGAGAGGTTTGCCGGGTTATCGATTCCATTGTCCTCGAACCACAGGTTTCCGGCCCCATCAAAGGTCATGCCTGCCGCATTCCGAAGTCCAGTAGCGATCGGCACCGGGGCCGCCACCGTCAGCGAGTTGCCGGTATCGTTCACAACGACCCTCTGAAT
The DNA here is from genome assembly GCA_903949225.1 of uncultured Planctomycetaceae bacterium. GTDB lineage: Bacteria > Planctomycetota > Planctomycetia > Pirellulales > UBA1268 > QWOP01. The sequence continues at coordinate 1,725 of CAJAYZ010000051.1, read as the reverse complement.
CGAATCACCGACCATCTGCACGGCACCTGAAGTGCCGACGAAGGAGGCCCCGCCCGACGCGCTCAAGCCCACCGTCTCGGAGGCTGACGTCGCGGCATTGTTGACCTTCGAACCGACGTTGAAATAAATCTCGATCCCTCCCGCGGCAGCTGGCCGCATGGCCAAGGCATAGGTCGTGTGCTCCCAGCCGTTCGGGAACGAAAACGAGAGTTTTCCGGCAGCCGTGAGTGGATCGGAAGGGGTCGCACCCGTGCGCCATGCAGTGATCGCCGGCCCACCGCTCTGTGCCGAAAGTGCCACGACGAGATTGCCGACACGTCGAACCGACGTCACAAGGCCGGGAAGGCCGGCAGATGCGAGAACCTGCGGTGCTCCATCGGCCACGCCGTCGCCGTCGGTATCGACAAGCCTCACGAGCGCACCGGAGGTCGACCCGAACAGGTCGTTCGCGATCCAGGTCTGGGCTCCGTTGCTCGTGGCTACCAGAAGCGAGCCGTCGGCGAGTTCCGCCATGCTCGTCGGATTTGCCAGCCCCGTGGCGAACGGGACGATGCTCAAGCGGGCCCGATCAATCGGCCGCGCGAACGTGGGCGTCAGCGGCACTCCCAGCGAGCAACTTGCCCCCACCGCACCACCGACCATCGCAACAACGCTCGCCATGACGAACGTCCATGCCTTGCCGGACCGCAGACGATCTCTCATCGCGCACCCCCTTGCTGCCACCCCCCTTGAGAAGGGAAAGTCGGTGGGTCAGTATGCGCCCTATGCACCGCGGAAGAAATGGCTTTCTCCCAGAGAGCCGGTGGATTTCGTAAGGGTGCGAGCAGGCCGACAGCAAGACCCTGATAAGGTAGTTCCGTTGCCAGTCGTCGGGCGGAGCGGGCTCCCCCGTTCCGTTCTCGCCATCCCGAGCCTACCGCTGATGAGCTCCGCCGCCTTCTCCTGGTCGATGATCGACATCGCCGGCCATCCGTGCGAATGCTTCGATCCGCCGGGGGCCGCGCCGGGGATAGCCATGATCTATCTCCATGGTGTCCGCGAGCGCACGCTCCAGCAGTCGACCGGGCTCCGCGAGGCGATCGAGACCGCAGGCCTCCGCGCCCTGGCGCCGCGCACGGGCCGGTCTTGGTGGCTCGACCGGATCATCCCCGAGTTCGACCCGCACCTCACGCCGGAGCGGTTTGTTGTCGGCGCGGTGGTGGCCGAGGTCGAGCGTCGCTTCGGCGTCAAGCCGCCGCAGATCGGCCTGGTGGGGACGAGCATGGGAGGCCAGGGGGCCCTACGGCTCTCCTACCGCCATCCGACCGTGTTCCCGGTCGCCGCCGCGATCGCCCCGGCGATCGACTACCACACGGCGCTTCGCGACCTCCACAAGCTCTCCGACGGCGATCTGTTCGCCAACCTTTACGAGATCTACGGCGACGTCGAACGAGCCCGGCAGGACACGGCGATCCTCCATGTCCACCCGCTCAATTGGCCGCGTCACCAGTGGTTTGCCAGCGACCCCGAAGACTGGCAGTGGCATGACGGGGCCGATCGTCTCCACGGTAAGCTCGTCGCCCTCGGCATCCCGCACACCGCGATCCTCGATCTCCAAGCCGGTGGCCACGGCCCGGCCTACTACGATTCCGTCGCCCCCGACGCGATTCGCTTCCTCCTCACCGCCCTCGAGGCGGAGGGGCGGCGGCTCGCTTGAGGCGCGGCAGGGCGGCCCCCGTCATGGGC
>CAJAYZ010000050.1 GCA_903949225.1 uncultured Planctomycetaceae bacterium | reverse complement strand
TCGGCGCCGCCGGCATCGACGGGGCCGCCCCGGCAAACTTGCTCACCGTCACCTTGCACGCTCCGGCACGGGCTCCGGGCTTGCCGTTGGTCATGATCGTGAACTTCCCCTGGGCGTCGGTCTTGCCGTCGCTCGGCGCGCCGACCGAAGGAACGAAGCTGACGGTGGCATCGGCCAACGGCTCCCCCTTCCAGGTCACCGTCCCCGTAGCCGGATAGATCTTCGGCATCGTCGAGCCGCCGCAGCCCGCCAAGCCGACGGCCGCGATCGTCATCACGACGGCCACCACGACGGTCTGGCGCACGCTCCGCACCCCAGCCCACAGCCCGCCCCCTGTTCTCCGTGCCATCATCACGCCCCTCCAATCAGATGAAGTCAATGCCTGAAAATCCACCGGCGCATTCGCTCGGGTAGCGTCATCCCCAGTTGGACGCTGCCCGGGGCGGATCCCCGCCCCGGGCAGCTGTGAACATCTCTCGATCGATCGAAGCCTGCCGGCTGGCAGGGCCATGGATCAGTCGTCAAGCGCGATCGTCCCACCATCCTTGCGGCCGCCGAGCCGCTGGAAGGTGGTGTGGTCGATCGTTTCCTGGATCATCCGGATCGAGCCGTCGCCGAAGAGAAACTGGGCCCCGCCGGGGTGCTTCGATCGGAAGCCCCACGAGTAGTTCCAGTTGCTCTTGGCGAAGCACTGCGGATTCGGGACGCGCTTCGTGGTCGCCTCGGCCTGCGAGTCATAGCAGGTGGTCATCGTGTTGATCGGCACGATCGTCGAGGCATGGGCATTCCCCATCCCGTTGAAGCTCCACAGCCCTTCGCGATGGTCGTGGCAGTCGGCGAGGATCTCCCCCATGAAGATCGTCTTGCTGAGGCCGTCGGAGACCATGTTGAAGGAACAGCCCTTCTGCTCCGTGACCAGCCGCGAGAAGACGCCGGAGATGTCCTTGAAGTTCCAGGCGTTGCCGTGGTCGGCACCACCGGAGGGCACTTCGGCGAAGCCGAGGTACTGATTGCAGCTGCCATCGTTCGAAGGCGTCCGCTGCGAGCCGAGGCTCCCGGAGTAGCTCGACTGGAACCAGCCACCTTCGTCGGTGATGCTCGAATCGGAGGGGCAGCGGGCGACAGGCAGCTTCACGCTCCGCACCTGCTGCCCGCCGCCGGCGTCACGAAAGCGTTCGTCGCCGCCGCTGTTGAACTTGATCTTCGAGGCCAGCCCCTGCTGCTCGAGGAACGGGAGCACATAGGCATGCCAGGACATCGCCGGCGATCCCCACGGCACCGTCGGGGCCCCCGACGGCATATAACCGTTGGTGTCGTGGTGATTGTGGAGCGCCAAGCCGTACTGTTTGAGATTGTTGCTGCAGCTGCTCCGCCGGGCTGACTCACGAGCCGACTGCACGGCGGGGAGGAGCAGGCCAACGAGCGTACCGATGATCGCGATAACCACCAGGAGTTCGACGAGCGTGAACGCCCGACGAACAGGTCGCATTGCTTTCGTCATGGGAATCGCCTCCGGAAGCGATGGATCGGAAAAAGATATGGAGGAACGGGAATGAAACGCGATAGCTCGTGGTGCGCGGCGAGATGAGAAGCTGGAAGGGATCCTGGAAGGGATCAAGGAGAGTTCGCTCCGGGCGCAGGCCATCTTGGGGAAAAGGTCGCCGTGCCCAGACCTCGGACGGAAAGGAATCCCCAAAGATGTCCGCCGAAAGAAATCCCCCTCACCGGAGTGAAACCTACCAACCGGGTCGGCGTCGAGACAAGCCCCGGCTCGGGAAATAGTGCGCTGGCGGGCTGCCGCTCAGCGGCCGGCCGGACGGTTGAGCCAGACCCGCAGTGCGGGGGCGGGGGAGCCGGTGACGTTTGCATTCCAAGTGCCGGCGACAATGTCGATCCTCCCGTCGCTGTCGGCATCTGCAAGCGCGAACGCGGCATAGCGGCAGTCGTCCCGCTCGATGCTGCGGGGAATCCAGCGGCCCCCGTCCCCCTGTTCCACCCACAGGACCGCGTCAAACGTTCCGGTCGGATCGGCGGCGGCACCGGGGTGGAGGGCCGTGGCGACGACATCGAGGTCGCCGTCGCCGTCGAGATCGGCGGCCCGGACCTGAGAAACCCCCGGCATCAGAGCGATTTCACGCACGTCGAACCTCGCCGTGCCATCGTTGACCAACGCCCGGATGCCGTGGGTCGGCCGGGCCAGGCCGCTGTCCATCGTGTCGCCGTTGGCGTGGAGGATGTCGAGGTCGCCATCGCCGTCGAGATCAGCCAGGTCGATCCCGCTCGATCCCCAGGAAGGCTCGGGGAACCGGACCAGTTCGCGATGTTCGTACTGGCCGTTTCCCCGGGAAAGCCACCCGTCCACCGTCTCATGCTCCTGGGCAAACGCCGCCACGACATCCTCCCGGCCGTCGCCATCGAGATCGGCAATGGCCACGTCGAGGACCCCATGCCGGGGATCGACGACCACCTCGGGAAACGGGGCATTCCTTTCGGCGCCGCCCTCTTCCCCAGCCCCGAGGAGGACACGCAGCGCCCCGCTCGCCCGCCAGCCGAACTCCGCCACGAGCAGGTCGAGCCGACCGTCGCCGTCCCAGTCGAACGGAACCGCTCCGATCACGCGGCCGAGCCCCCGGCGGATCGCTAGCGGCTCCCCCACCGCGGCATCGGCCCCGGCGGCCGGCAGGCTCGGGCTCGACACAAAAAACACCCCGCCTGACGTATGATCCTCGGGGAGAAACGACCCCAGATCCCCGACAAACCACCCCTCGGCGGCCCCCTTGGCCGGGGCGGCTCGGCAGGGGTGGGAAAGTCGGGTGATGACCTGCCCCTGGGCCCCTGCCCCCGACAGTTGCCAGCGGCGGATCTCCCCGGAGCGCATGTCGGTCGTCAGCAGCCCGAGCGTCGCCCCCCCGGCCTCCCGTCCTGGGATCGCGATCACCTGGGCGATGGCCGGATCGATGGCGTCAGCCCCAGCGAGGATCTCGATCGGCTCGAAGTCGACGCTCGATGGAGGTTCGACCCGGTCGGCCGCTCGGGGCACCTCGATCCGGTCAGGGGCCGATGCCTGGAAGTAGCGGATCGCTTCCCCCTCCGGTGGCCGCGGGAGATCGGTCCGCAGGGAGGCGAGGTAGAAGTCATAGCCCTGGCGGACTTCCCTCGGCCACTGCTCGCGTGGAAAGCTCCCTGGCGTTGGCATGCCATGGCAGTCGCCGCAGAATCGCTCCACCCTGGCCCGGGCGTCGTCTGAGAGCGCCGCGGAAGCTGTCGCTTCCTCCTCTGCGACATTCCCTGACGCCCGATCGGAGCCGGAGCCGCGCGTCTCACCCGCCGGCCGTCCACATCCGACGACGAAGGCAAAGCCGACGAGGAGCATCAGCCACGGTGGCAAGGGGCGAACGGAGCCCACGGCGTCATTCCTCGAGCCCACGGCGTCACCCCCCCAAGCCGACAGCGTTATTCCCCACGCCGACGGCGTTAGTCTTTGAGGAGGTCCTTGAACACCTTGCGGACCTTGGCCACCTTCGGCGAGACGGCCGCCTGACAGTAGGGCTGGAACGGATTGTTCTCGAAGTAGTCCTGGTGGTAGTCCTCGGCTGGATAGAACTTCGAGGCCTCCGTCACCTCGGTGACGATCCGCTGCGGGAAGACCTTCGCCGCATCGAGCCTGTCGATCACCTTCTCGGCGATCTGCTTCTGCTCGTCGTCGTGATAGAAGACCCCGGAGCGGTACTGCGTCCCCGCGTCGGCCCCCTGACGATTGAGCGTCGTCGGGTCGTGCGTGGCGAAGAACACCTCGAGGAGCTTTTCATAGGGGACGAGATCGGGATCGTATTCGATCTCGACGGCCTCGGCATGCCCGGTCAGCCCCGTGCAGACCTGCTTGTAGGTCGGATTCTTGACCTGGCCACCGATGTAGCCGCTGGTCACCTCCTTGACCCCCTTGATCTCTTTGTAGACCGCCTCGGTACACCAGAAGCAGCCACCGGCGAAGGTGGCTTTGGCCAGCGGCTTGTCGTCAGCCGTGTCATCGGCAGCATGGACGGGCGCGGTCGGGGTCATGGACACTCCGAAAAGGATTCCGATCGACAGCCAGACCGCGGCCCGGCGCCGGGTGACCATCGATCCAAGGCCACCTGATCCGAGACAACCTGCGGGGATCGCAAACATCATCACCTCCTGCCGGACGGGGTCGGCCGGGGGGGGACCGTTTTCGACATTCCCCGGCTCCCCCCATTGTAGAGAGTCAGCCAGGATCGACGACAATCCGGCGCGTTTTGGCTGTCCGATCACCGGCGTCGCGGGGCTCCTGCCGACTCCCCTGGGAGCGGAGGGGAGGATCGGGCATGATGCTCGACACGGCACCGGCCCCCCTCGGTGCCCCGACCCGCCGGGCGTCGCTCGCTCGCTCCCCATCCTAATCCCCGCCCCCAGGATTCTTCCCGCACCCATGGAAGCAGGCATCGTCGGTCTCCCCAACGTCGGCAAGAGCACCCTCTTCAACGCCCTGACGATGTCGAAGGCGGCGCAGAGCGCCAACTACCCCTTCTGCACCATCGAGCC
>CAJAYZ010000049.1 GCA_903949225.1 uncultured Planctomycetaceae bacterium | reverse complement strand
TGCCGCCGCGACCTCCGCCGCCAGCCGATCGAGATCGTGCTTGGAGCCGGCGAGATCGAGGTCGGGGTTGTCGAGGGCGGCGACGAGGAGGGCACTTTGAAACAGATCGATCGGCTCGGCCGCGGCTTCCTTCGCGAGCGCCTCGACTGTCCGCTTCGCCTGCACCTGCGCCATCAGCTCGCGGACGCGCTTCGCCTCCCGGTCGAGGGCATCGGCACGGGCAGCGAGCGCCGCGTCGCCGCTGCTCCCCTCGGTGACAAGCGTCGCGACAAGATCGGCAGGCGCTGCGCCGGTCGCGCCGAGATCATGGACGAGGCCGGCCACCCGGGCGAGCTGTTCTGCCGGCGGCCGCGCCGGCGGTAGCTCGGCTCCGACGGCGAAGCCGCGAAACTCCGCCTTCGTGTCGCGAAACTTCGCCAGGCCCACCTTTCCCTCACCGAGCCCCTTGTCGGTCGACTCAAACACCTTCGCATCATTGAGAAAACACACAAAGCCGTCGGTGGTGCGGCGGACGCGGAGATGGTTCCACGCGCCGGGGAGATAGTCGGGGCTGGCTGCCTCCTCGAGGATCTTCCAGGAGAGAACATCGGGCCCGTCGAAGCGTGTCAGCCGCAGCTTGCCGGCGGTGGGATAGAAGCCGTAGTGGCGATCCCCTCCGTCGGCAGCGAACACGAGCCCGGCGGCGCCCGCTTCGTCGTCAAGCTTCACCCATACGGCGATCTCATACGGAAGCGGCGGGGGGGCTGCGACGGCGAGGCAGAGCGAGCGGCCGCCGAAGCCAGTGCCGGTGCCTTCGGCAGCGATCCGGCCGGCGCGCTGCCGCCAGCGGGCGCTGCCGACGGTCGTCCATTCCTTGGCATCGAGCGTGCCGATCGTCAGCCAACGGTCGATGCCGATCGGATTCGGCCGGTCGATGAGCGGCTGGAGCTGATCGACGCCAACGGCAAAGCCGAGGAACGGCGTCACGAGCGACTTCATCGTGAGGATGCCATGCACCTTCCCTTCCCGGTCGAGGAGCGGCCCGCCGCTGTTCCCCGGCTCGATCGGGATCGCGAGTTGGATCATCGACCGGCCATCGATCTCGCGCTTCCCCGACACTCTTCCCGCGACAACGCTCCGCTCGAGGCCGTGCGGATTGCCGACGGCCACCACCTCCTCGCCGTCGAGGAGCGTTTCGGGGGCACCGAGCGAAAGCGGCGCGAGCCCCTGCTTGGCGATTCGCACGATCGCCAAGTCGGCGGCCCGGTCGGAGGCATGGATCGCAGTGACGTCGTGCCGGCTGCCGTCCGAGAGTTCCACGCTCACCGGTCGGGCCTCGCCGATGACGTGATAATTGGTAGCGATCAGCCCCTCGGCCGCGATCACAAATCCGGTGCCGAGCCCCTGATCGCCACCGCCGCGGCCAGAAAACCGGATCGTGACGATCGAGTCGCGGACTTGCTTGGCGATCGCTTCGACGGTGTTCACGTTCGGCTCCACCGCAGGTTGCGCTGGCCCCCCAGGGGGCGTCTCAGCGGCGTCCGCTGCTGCCACCGCTGCGACCGACAGCACGACGGCCACTCCGATGGTGGCCCACCCTCCAAGACGGTGCCGCGCTTGGCTGCGGTATCGCTCTGTCGCCATGTCGACCGCTCCTTTGTTCCGCACGTGCCCGGCACCACCCCAGAGCCGCCAGCATAGACGCGTGGGCGCGGCTCGCCGCACGCCCGAGGCCGCTTTCCGACGGAGCCGCGGCATTCATCGAGAATTGGCTCGCCACGACGCATTTCGCAATTCTTGCGAAACGCGCACCCTCATTTCATGAGTGCTTCACCATCCTAGTGAGGGCGTCCGTCACCATCCCGGAGCCATCCCCGTCAAACAAAAACCACATTATCGCACGCCTTTGGGGCTAAATCTTAAGGACTTCGATCTCAGCACCGGCTTCCCATTCACTTTCCCAGCGATCTGGCACGCCACTTGCTTTAAAAGAAAAAACAGAGTCAATTCCAAAACTTGTCGCCCGGTGGTTGAGACGAGTTCCCCGACAGCTGACTTACGAGTCCAGAAAGCACGACGATGACCATGACGCTCCGCCGGTTTGCCGCCCTCTTCTCGCTTCCCGTCGCGATCGGTCTCCTCGGCGCTCCCGCCCTTGCCGCCCCCAGTGGCGGCACCCTCACGATCTACGGCACGGCAGCCGGTGAACTCGGCCCGCAGTACAACGCCGGCACGATCCTCGCCTCCGACACGGTGCAGTTGAACGACGGTGCCACGGTCGGCGGGTCGAACAACCTCGTCGCCAACGGCACGCTCCTCTTCAATCAGTCGGCCGGCAACCTGCTCACGATCAGCAACACGATCTCCGGCAACGGCACGCTCACCCTGCAAAACTCCGGCACGCTCCAGCTCTCCGGGACGGCGCCGAGCACCCGATTCATCCCGCTCAACCTGACGATCAACGCCAACAGCGGCTCCTTGATCACCCCCGTGGTCTCGGGCACCCAAAACGGCATCATCCAGCTCGGCCAAAGCGGCACCGGCACGCTCAACGTCGCCGGCGGCTTTGTCACGAGCAACAATTTGCTCGTTGGCCAGGGGAACGGCGAAGGCACGATCAACGTGTCGAGCGGCACCTTGAGCCCGACGGCCTTTCTGACCCTCGGCGGCACCGGCGGCGGCACCGGCGTGCTCAACGTCACCGGCGGCCTCGTCGGCGGCAGCGGTGTCCTCAACATGGGGAACGGAATCTATCTCGGCCGTTCGGGGTCGAGCAGCGGCCTGATCACGGTCACCGGCGGCAGCGTGTCGTCGCTCGCCGACCTCAGAATCGGCGAGCTGGGGAGCGGCACGGTCTCGATCACCAACGGCTATTTCAGGGCAAACAACACGTGGGTCGGCAGCGGCACCACCTCCGTCGGCCTGCTCAGTGTCGGCACGTCAGGCACTGCCGACATGAGAGGCTTCCTGACTCTCGGCGGCACCAGCAGTGGCGCAGGCCTCGGCACGCTCACGGTCGACGGCGGCTTGATCGCGGTCCGCGGTGGCTCCCTTGGAGGCGCCGCCGGCACCCTTGGCACCGTCACGGTCACCAGCGGCACCTGGCTCAACAACGCCAGCGGCATCGGCGGTGCCCCCACTGCGAGCCTGACGATCGGCGGCAGCGGCACCGGCAGCGTGACGATCAACAACGGCGGCTACGTCGTCGTCTCCGGCACGCTCACGCGAGGCGCCAATGGCACGCTCACTTTGAACCAGGGGGGCACGCTCCAGATCGGCGGCATCTCTGACAACGCAAACGCCAACCGCTTCCTGGTCGCCTCGACCGGCACGATCGGCAGCGGCACCTCGGGCGTGCTCGTCGGCGATCTCAACTTCGCCGGCACGCTCAAGTTTGCCCAGAACAGCAACGGTCCGTCGCCGACCTCCACCTACAACGGCACGCTCAGCGGTGCGGGCGACCTCGTGAAGACCGGCACCGGCACGCTCCAACTGGGTGGCAACAACAGCTACACCGGCGGCACGACGCTCGTCGCCGGCGTGGTCTCCCTCAACAGCGCCAATGCCATCGGCACCACCGGCACGATCAGCTTCGAGGGAGGAGCGCTGCAGGCCACGAGCAACAACACGACCGATTACTCCGCTCGCTTCTCCGACGCCGCCAATCAGAAGTACGCGATCGACAGCAATGGCGAGAACCTCACCCTCGCCTCCGATCTGACGAGCGTCGGCGGCACGTTCACGAAGGCTGGTGCCGGCACGGTCACCCTCACCGGAGCCAACACCTTCACCAGCGGCTCGATCCAGGGCGGCGTCCTCGAGGGCTCGGCCGCGAGCCTCGCCACCTCCGGTACCTTTGGGACAGGCGGGCTCACGCGAGTCACTTTCGCCTCCGGCACCGCCAACGAGAGCTGGGCCGGGCGGATGTTCGGCACGGGCACCTTTGCGAAGACCGGCGCCGGCACGCTCACGCTCACCGGTTCCGGCGGCAGCAACACCGGCACCCTCCTGATCTCCGAAGGGGCCGTCCGCGGCACGACCGACACCTTCAAGCGCAACATCGTCAACGACTCGCAACTGACGTTCGACCAGACCACGTCCGGCACCTACGCCGGCCTCATCTCCGGCTCGGGCAACATGCTGCTGAATAACAGTGGCACGATCACCTTCACCGGCACCAACACGATGACCGGCACGGCGACCGTCTCCGGTGGAGCGCTCGTCGCCACCAGAGCGACCGCCATGCCGCTGAACGTCGTCAACAACGCGACGGTGGGCTTCAACAACACTGCCCTTGGCACCTACGCCGGCAGCATTTCAGGCAACGGATCGCTCACCAAAACCAACACCGGCACGATCACGCTCTCCGGCACGAACACCTACAGCGGTGGCACGACGATCGAAGGCGGCAAGCTCATCGGCAACACCGCAAGTCTCCAGGGTTCATTCCAGCTGACCTCCGGCATGCTCAGTTTCAACGAGGCAACCAGCGGCACCTTCAATGGATCGTTGGCCGGCGCTGGCAGCATCGAGAAACTCGGTGCCGGTGACCTCACCCTCACCGGAACGAACACCAACGGCGGCCCCTGGACCGTCTCGGCTGGCCGCCTCATCGGCACCTCCCGGAGCGTCCGCGGCGACATCACCAACAGTGCCGCCGTCGTCTTCGATCAGTCGACCAGCGGCACCTACGCCGGAAACATGTCGGGGGCGGGCACGCTCACGAAGCTCGGCGTCGGCGACCTCCTCCTCTCCGGCTCCAACAGCTTCTCCGGCGGCACGACCCTCGGCGGTGGCACGCTCGCCCTCGGCAGTGCCAACGCCCTCGGCTCGGCCGGCACGATCACGTTCAACGGTGGCTCGCTCCAGTCGTCGGCGAGCAACACCGCCGACTACTCGGCCCGGTTCTCGAATGCCGCCAACCAGGCCTACCGGATCGACACCAACGGCCAGACCGTCACCCTCGCCTCGAATCTCTCGAGCTCCGGCGGCACCTTCACGAAGCTCGGGGCTGGCACGGCGATCCTCGGCGGCAGCAACAGCTACACCGGGGCCACGACCGTCTCCGGCGGGGCGCTCGTCATCAACGGCTCGCTTGCAAACTCTGATGTGACGGTGGAAAACCTCGCCACGCTCGGCGGCAGTGGCACGATCGATTCGCTGGTCACGGTGGAAGCGGGTGGCACGATCTCCCCGGGCAACAGCCCCGGCCTGCTGACCGTCGGCTCGCTCGACCTCCAGGCCAGCAGCACGACGTTCATGCAGATCATCGGCGTCGGGAGCACGGCAGGCATCGCCGGCACCGACTACGACAAGCTCGCGATCACCACCGCCGGCGGCCTCGGCTACGGCGGCACGCTCGATCTTGACTTTGCCAACACGGCCACCTTCGCCGACGGCACGATCTTCAGCCTGTTCAGCTTCAGCGGCTCGCCGACCGGTACCTTCACCTCGGTCAGGAGCAGCGGATCGGGGAGCTACGGCAGCCTCGCCTTCACCGGGCTCGGCGGGGTGTGGACGGCTCTGTTCGGTGGCCAGCAGATCACCTTCAGCGAGCTGACCGGCGAGCTCCGCTTCCAGAACAGCAGCTCGCCCGTCCCCGAGATCGATCCGACCTCCTTCGGCAGCGCCCTCACGCTCCTGATCGGATCGCTTGGCCTGCTCGAGCGGCGTGCCCGCCGCCGCACGCAGGCCTGATCGGCCCCTCTTGGCCTCCATCAATCGACACCGGCCCCGGAGCGCCCGCCGCCCCGGGGCCGGTTCGTTTTCACCCCCTCCCAGCCAGGCTGTTCCGCGGCGGCTGGCGGCCGAAAGGGAGCCGTTTCCCATTTCCCACCATGAAGTGGTGGAATTGGTAGCTATTTCCACCACTCCGCGGTGGAAATCGCTGTTCGGGCATTCGCGGTGTTTCTCGAGCGGCTCCACGCCGACAGGCTCCTCGTGGCGGGGGAATGACGGCCGCCGCAGGCGCGGCCGGGGGAATCGCCACGCGGCTCTCACGGCAGAAGCGACGCCTCCCCTGTCGTCGCTTCCGCCCCGCGGTCACACTGCCCGGATGCCTCCCCTCCCCTATCTCAAGCTTCACGGCATCGTCTTCCTGTTTGCCGTCACGGCCTTTCTCGGGCATGTGATCAGCCTCTCTGCCCCGGCTGTCGTCATCTGGCGGACGGCGCTGGCGGCGATCGGCGCCGCGGCGGTCGTCCTCGTGAGCCGGCGTGCGGCGCTGCTGCCCCCCCGGCGCATGATCGCGGCGCTTGTGGCAATCGGGGCGATCGCGGGGATCCATTGGCTTTGCTTCTTTGGCGCCATCCGCCTGGCGAACGTCTCGATGTGCTTGGCCGGGATGGCGACGACGTCGCTGTTCACCGCCTTCACCGAGCCCTACCTCGAAGGGCGGAAGGTGCGGCCGCTCGAGGTCGGCCTCGGCTGCCTCGTCGCTGTCGGCATCCTCCTCGTCGCCGGGTTTGAACGGGGGCGGCTCGCCGGGCTACTTCTGGCCCTCTTCGGCGCCTTCCTGGCGGCAATCTTCCCGGTCTTCAACCGCCGCCTCGTCCGCTCAGGCGCGCTCGATCCGATGGTGATGGTGGTGTGGGAGATGTTCGGGGCCCTCGCCGCGTGCCTGGCCCTGTTGCCCTTCATCCCCGCCTCGGGTGGCTACGCCGGGCTCCTCGCCTGGAAGGGGCTCGACGGGCTCTGGCTCCTCATCCTCGCGCTCGTCTGCACGGTCTTCGCCCACGCCGTCCACATCAGCCTCCTCCGGCAGATCACGGCCTACGCGGCCAACCTCGCCAACAACCTCGAGCCGGTCTACGGGATCCTCGGCGCCGCCTGGCTGTTCGGCGAACACCTCGATCTCCACCCCGGCTTCTACGCCGGCGCCGCCACGATCCTCGCCGCCAACGTCCTCCATCCACTGCTATCCCGGAGCGAGCCGACGGCAAGCGCCTCCTGATCCCGTTCCCTGCCGCTTTCCTTCCCTGCCGGGCCAGCCGTATCCTGTCAGCCGGTTCGGCTCACGGCGGCCGCGGCACGTCTCATTTCGGGAACAGCTCCATGTCGATCCCTCTCCGGTCATACACGTGCGCCGCGTTTGCCGCGCTGTTGGCACTCACTCTTCCCGCCATGGTGGCGCGGCCCGCGACGGCCGCCCCCGAGGAGACGACGATCACCGAGGTCGCTCCCGGTGTCTTCTTCCGCAAGGCGCAGACCGAGCCGGTGTTCACCGGCTGCAACCAGGGCTTCGTCGTCTTCCGCGACCACGTCCTCGTCATCGACGCCAACTTCCCCGGCCAAGCGGAGAACGTCATCGCTTCGATCCGCGAGCGCACCGACAAGCCGATCAAGTTTGTTTTCGACACCCACTACCACGGCGATCACGCCGACGGGAACATGCAGTATGTGAAGCTCGGGGCGACGGTCGTCGCCCAGGAGCGGAGCCAGCCCCTCTTTGAGTCGAAGGGGGCCGACGGCTTCGAAGGAGCAAAGAAGAACCGGGCGAGCGAGTACGGCGCCCTCTCCTACGAGATCCCCTCCCTCTACTTCTCCCACAAGCTCGTCTTCGACGACGGCGATCAGCGGGTCGAGCTCCTCTTCCTCGGCCACGCCCACACCGCCGGCGATGCCGTCGCCTGGCTGCCGAAGCACGGGATCCTGTTCACCGGCGACGCCTGCGTGAACGGGGCCTTCAACTACACCGGCGACGCCAACACCGAAAGCTGGATCGCCGTCCTCGGCGCGATGGAGGATCTCGGCGTGAAGACGCTCTGCCCCGGCCACGGCGAGATGGGGGGAAAGGAAATCCTCGCCAACCAGAAGCGCTGGTTCCTCGAACTCCGTGGCGCCGTCAAGGCGGGGATCGACAAGGGGCTGTCCCTCGAGGCGATCAAGGAGACGTTTGACGTCCCCTTCTACAAGGAATGGACCGGCAAGGAATCGAAGGCCCAAAGCGAAAACATCGAGCACGTCTTCAAGGAGCTTTCGAGCCCCGGCAAGCCGCTCGGGCTCAAATCCCGCCTCCACCGTCATCCCCATCCGCACCCCAGCCAGCCTGTGGTGGGGACGGTCGGGAGCAAGCGATGAGCGGCTGGAGTCTCGGCAGCCTTCCTGCGATTCTCGTCGTCCTCGCCGCCGGGGCACTCCCCTCCGCGGCCCGAGCGGACGAGCCGCTCACGCTCGAGCGGATCATGGGGAGCCCGGCCCTCTCCGGCCCTGTGCCACGGGGCCTGGCCCTCTCCCCCGATGGGAAGCTCGCCACGCTCCTCGAGCCGCGGGCCGACGATCGCGACCGCTACGACCTGTGGGCCCTCGACACCGCCACCGGCCAGAAGCGGATGCTCGTCGACTCGACGAAGTTCGGCGGCGGGGAGGTCTCCGAGGAAGAGAAGATGCGGCGCGAGCGGGCCAGGGTCGGCGGCACGCG
>CAJAYZ010000048.1 GCA_903949225.1 uncultured Planctomycetaceae bacterium | reverse complement strand
TCATCGACGCAACTCCTGAAGTTGATTCCAAAGGCCACTCTTGCCGGGGCCGATGCTTTCCTCAGCCACCATTCCAACGATCACCGCCCAGCGGCGGCACTTCGTTCGTTCGATGTCGCGCGGACCCAATCGAGGTCGCCACGATTCCAGACATAGGCAAAGCCGACCAAGAGCACCGCGAAGAACGTCACCATGTCGGCAACGGCCAGTCGGGCAAGCAAGCCACCGGCTCGGGAAACATCCTGTTCGGCCGAAGCCTGCCCCCTCGCGACCACGGTTCCCGCCGGATCGACGGATGCAGCGCCGGGAATGACGCTCCCGGAGAAATCGGGAACTGCCGGACGCTCGATCCCCAATTCCCGCAGCAAACCGGCAGCGGCCGGCGTCAGCGTCACGCCGTCGGCCTGGACCGTGTGCAGTGCCGGATCGGACAACTGCGTCGCCTTGCCGAAGACGGTCGCCCATGGAAAGAACAGCGCCACCTCAACGTCGAAAATGATGAACAGCAAAGCCACGACGTAGAAGCGGAGATCGAACTGGACGAAACTTGATCCGATCGCCGGTTCGCCGCACTCGTAGACCTCGAGTTTCTCGGCATTCGGCATCCGGGGGCGGACGAGCCAGCCGACGAGCAGGTTGACCGCCAGGAAGGCCCCACCGATGGCCACGAAGAGCGCCACAAAACCGGCCAGAATCGTCGGGTCGAGAAAGGGGGGCATGAGGTTGACTCGTGTCGAAGCTTCGACGGATGACTACCCGAAGGGGCTACCAGCGGACGGAAACCAGCCAGGAAGACGGGGGAGCAGACAACAGGAACCAAGCAGGGATCTGAACAACTCGAGAGATCAACGGAAGCAGGGAGATCGACGGAGAGGCGGTGGGGCGACGCAACCGGACGCTCCGGAGATCCTCATGCAACTCCGGCTGGCGCCTTCCCGCGACACTGGCCCGATGACCTCGGGCCCGGTCAGCGTCCCACGCCGGCCAAATTAGCTTACTGATTGGGCCCCCCGTGCACGGGATCGACGATCACCTTCGAGGCCGCGACCGCCGTGGGATTGAGCGTTGAACGTCCCCACGCCACATCGACGGGTAGACGGGCGAAGTCGACGATCGTTCCGTCGCGGCTGTAGCAACTCAGATCGAGCGTCGACCCCATGAAGATGCAATCGACCGGGCACGGCTCGACACACAGGGCACAGAACATGCACTTCGAGTAGTCGATCGTGAAACCGCTGACCTGAAAGCCCTTGCCTCCCGTGACGCGTTCCTTGCCGATGTAGATGCAATCGACGGGACACGCCTTGGCGCACTGGTCGCAAGCGATGCAGGTCGTGAGGTCATAGCGGTGGAAGCCGCGGTAGCGGGCCGCCACGGGAGCGGGGAGTTCGGGGTATTCGAAGTGCTCGGTGAAGGTGCGACGCTTCTGGTCATAGGTGCTGCCAAACACCCGGAGCGTGACGAGCATGCCTTGCACCACCGTGGCGACGGCCGTGTAGACGTTGCGGAACCACTCGGTCATGGGAAACCCATCTCTGGGGAGCCGGCGGCACGCCGCCGGAGACTGGACTTGGGGAAGGGACTTGCCGGCCGGCTCTTTTGGACGCCCCGGATCGAAGCCTGGGGTCACCCTCCGATGCTGGTATTTTCGTTGAGAACGCCCGACGTGGTGAGTATAGGAGGGCTTGAGATCCTCACAAGCCGCGACCACCACGAACCCGGCTTCCCTCGCGAAAGCCTGGTGCAAACTGCCGGCCAACGGTCGGTCCGGTCGCGGCCGGCGGTTCCGTGACGCCCCTCTCTGCCCTGGCGATTGCCACCGGCCTGCTCGGCCAGGCGGGCGACAACGCCAACTGTCCACCTCGTTCTTAGGCCCTCGCTTTGATGACCCACTCGGCAGATCAGGGCGAAAAGGCCGAAGGAGCATCGGGCAACTTGACGAATTGGCGGAAACATTTACAAATACTTGGTTTGAATCGATTGAGCACCCTTCACCGCTGGAAGGCCCAGCGGAAATGGCGGCTGTTTGCTGGCAAGTGCCGCGAATGCCGCTCCCCACCCGGCAACGGCGTCTGTTCCCACAGCGTTGAGGAAGATTCATGCTTGTCCTGTCGCGGAAGAAGGACGAGAGCATCGTCATCAACAACGACATCACCATCGTTGTGGTGGAGATCCGTGGGGACAAGGTTCGCCTCGGTGTGGAGGCCCCCAAAGAAGTGCCTGTCCATCGCCGGGAAGTCTTCGAGGCGATCGCCCGTGGGGATGACGTCCTTCCGGACACCGATTCCCCCCCTCTTGGTCAGCCGGAAGTCGCGGAAAGCCTCTCGGAGCCACCATGCTGCTCCGAGACATCCTCCAACGACCTTCGATCCGACCCGCTTTCCTGATCGCCATTCCCTCCCCAGCGGGTTGTCCACCTCCGCGGGGCCCAGGGGCAGCCGGTGTGTTCAGGTGGATTCAATCGCCGTCGTAATTCTTCCGATGAACAGGTATCCCGTCCGCGCCGCATCGCCCGGCCCCATCGTCTAGAGGCCTAGGACACGGGCCTTTCAAGCCTGCAACCGGGGTTCGAATCCCCGTGGGGTCATTTTTGCGGCGCGGGCGGGAACCTTAACACCAGCGTCGACGGGCAATCCGATCGGCGCCTTGGTGTCGTCGACCGACAGGTCGATCTCACCGGGGGAGGGCGCGTTGCAGCCCAGCCGCGCCCGTCGGCCTGGGATTCTCCTCGGCTTTCGTCACCCCGCGTTTTTCCACCCGCTTTTGTCCACCCGCTTTTGTCCACCCTTTTGGCACTTCGGAGACCATGGCCGCGACCAGTCTCGTGAGCCACAACCATGGCAGGCCTCTACGACGCGGTTCTTCTGGTCTCGTTCGGCGGCCCCGATGGCCCTGATGACGTGATGCCGTTCCTGGAAAACGTCCTCCGCGGTCGGAATGTTCCCCGGGAGCGGATGCTGGAGGTGGCGGAACACTACCACCACTTCGGTGGACGCAGTCCGATCAACGGGCAAAATCTCGCCCTGCTCGAGGCCCTCCGGAAGGAACTCGCTGACCGCGGCCCGGCTCTCCCCGTTTACTGGGGCAATCGGAACTGGCACCCGCTCCTCACCGACACGCTCCGCGAGATGGCAGACTCGGGCATTCGACGCGTCGCGGCTTTTGTCACCAGTGCCTATAGCAGCTATTCCGGCTGCCGGCAGTATCGCGAAAACATCGCCGCGGCGCTGGCCCCGCTGGGTGACCGGGCCCCTCAGGTCGACAAGCTCCGGGTGTTCTTCAATCACCCTGGATTCGTTGGGCCGATGGCGGAGAACCTCACTCAAAGCCTGGCGGCGGTTCCCGCCGACCAACGCCCCTCCACGCCGGTGCTGTTCACGGCGCACAGCATTCCTGTCTCGATGGCCGATGCCTGCCGCTATGTCGCCCAACTCCGTGAAGCGAGCCGGCTCGTGGCGGTCGCGGCCGGCGTGACAGACTGGGAACTCGTCTTCCAGAGCCGCAGTGGCCCCCCGACGCAGCCCTGGCTCGAGCCGGACGTCTGCGATCGCATCCGCCAGCTCCACGCGGCTGGCCAGGATCGGGTGGTGGTGGCGCCGATCGGCTTCATTTCCGACCACATGGAAGTTCTCTACGACCTCGATACGGAAGCAGCCGACCTGTGCCGGAGCCTCGGCATGCGGTTCGCGCGAGTGGCGACGGTCGGCACGGCCCCTGCTTTCGTGGCGATGATCCGCGATCTCATCGCGGAGCGACACGAGGCATCGCCCGAGCGACTCGCCGTGGGCATCCTGCCGGCCAGCCATGACGTCTGCCCACTCGATTGCTGTCCGGCTCCCCAGCGACCAGCGGCGGCCGGCGGCCCGAGTGGACGCCCCGGTGCCCCTCCCGTGAGTCCAGCCTGATGACCGGGGAGTCTTCAACGGAGCCACAAGCGCTCTGCTCCGAGCCAGGGCCCAGCGATGCCGCCCCCTCATCCAGGCAGTGCGTGGTCCTCGTGCACGGATTCCTGGCCCACAGCATGATGTTGGCGATCCTCGCCCACAGGCTCCGGCGCCAAGGCTATCGAGCCGAGCGTTGGGGCTACCGGAACATGTGCTGCTCCCTGCTGGTCCATGCCGACCGCTTGGCTGCCGAGCTGCGCACCCTCGACGCCGATCCGACGATCGACACGCTCCATCTTGTCACCCATAGCATGGGGTGCATCGTCGCCCGGGCTGCCCTCGACCGCTTCCGCCCGCGAAAATTAGGGCGGTTCGTGATGCTCGCCCCGCCGAACCGCGGCTCTTTCGTCGCGACCGCCATCGCCAACACGCTCGGCCGGGTGTTTCGCCCCGTGGTGGAACTCTCGACAGCTGAGAACAGCCTCGTGAACTCGCTCCCCACTCCCCAGGGCGTCGAGATCGGTGTCATTGCCGCGGGGCGCGATGCCCTGATCGCCCCCGACAGCACGCGCCCGGACGCCCCACACGATCACGCCACGGTTCGCTGCCTTCACTCGAGCCTTCTGTACCGTCGCGATGCCTCCGAGCTCGTGGCGGCGTTCCTCCGGGATGGTCGATTCCCCGTTGCCCCGACGCCGGCTGGGACGGGCCACCGACAGGAAAACTGAGACGATGAACATGAGCCCCCGCCCGCTCGGCCGCAGCGGTCTGCAGATCTCCCCCTTCGGCCTCGGCTGCTGGCCCATCGCTGGCATGACGCGCGAGGGGATCACCCGCGAGGCCGCCGTGGCCACCGTGGCCGCCGCGCTCGACGCCGGCATCCTCCACCTCGACACGGCGTACTGCTACGGAGCGGAAGGAGAGAGCGAGAAGGCCATCGGCGAAGCCATCCGCGACAGAAGCCGATCCGACCTCTTCCTCGCCGGTAAGTGTGGAATCCACTGGGAACCGGGACGAACCCAATGCGTCGACGGACGCCCAGAGCGAATCCGACAGGAAGTCGAGGAAAGCCTCCGCCGGCTCGGCACAGACCACCTCGACCTCCTTTATCTTCACGCCCCCGATCCGCGAGTCCCGCTCGAGGAATCGATGGCCGAACTGGGCCGCCTCCGGGCAGAGGGCCTGGCCCGGACGATCGGCGTGTCGAACGTCTCCCTCGATCAACTCCAGATCGCGGCGCAGGCGTGCCCCGTCTCCGCCTGTCAGCTCCCCTACAACATGCTGCAGCGCGAGATCGAGCGTGACATCGTGCCATGGTGCCGCGACCAGGGCGTGGCCATCGTGGCCTACTGGCCGCTCATGAAGGGCTTGCTCGCCGGCGAAATGCCCCGGAACCGCACCTTTCCCGCCACCGACAGCCGGCACAAATACCCGATGTTCAACGGGACGGAGTTCCAAAAGAACCTCGACTTTGTCGAGGTCGTGCGCGAAGAAGCCCAGCGACTCAGCCGACCGCTCCCCGATCTCGTTCTCGCCTGGACAGCCCAACAACCGGGGATCACGAGCGTTCTCTTCGGTGCCACCTCACCGGAGCAGGCCCGAATGAACGCCGCGGCCGCATCGTGCGAGATCGATTCCCGAGCCAATCAGGCCATCGCCGCAGGGATCACCGCCCGCGGCTCGGTGATGGGCCGGAGGCCGGTCTGATCGCCGTTCCCAGAAGCATCCAGGCGTCCACGGCAACTGCGAGCCAAGGCCCACGACGCCCGCGGATCAGCCCCTTTGGTCAGCCCGCACCGACGGGCTGTGGCTGAAAAGCAGCGACGCTCCGGTACGACTGCTGCACCTTGAGACACGTCTGCCGGAACGATTCAGGGCGGCTGACTCCCGGAAGCCTGAAGGTTTCCACGGCCCCCTTGCGGAACACCAAGTCACCAGCGGCATACCACTCCTGCCCGGGTTCGACCACGAGTTGGATCGAATCGAACTTGTCGAAATCGACGAACTGCTGAATCCGCGGATTAATGCCACGCTCGACGATCACGCGTCGATTGGTCAGGCGATACCTTTGAATGGCCCAGGGCAGTCGGAGCGACAGATAAAGCATCAGCCCGATCGGGGTGCACGCCAGCAGCGCCAACCGACCGACCGACACCGGACCAAACCCATCCTTGATCCGGAACAATCGCCCGAGAATCTTTCCCAGCGACGTCGAGGCCACCGAAGGCCACACCGTCATCACCGTCGTCTCACAGACGGACGGGGGTGAAACTCCGGCGATTGATTGCATCGTCATAGGACGAACCTGTCTGGAGGAGCCTGGAACACCACAATCAGTCGAACACTCCGGGCAACGGTCCCCCGGGCCTGCATCCTAACGGACCAACGAATGGAGGGAAGAGGCTCTCCCGATAGATTGCCCCATGCAAAGGCACGCACAACCTGCCGTTGACGCTTGCCCAACGCAGAACAGCAATCCGCGACGGTACACTCGTGTTCGACGGAGCTGCAAAACGGCTAGCAACAGCGCAAAAAAAAACCCACCGGGGCTTCGGCAGCCCCGGTGGGTCTCGTTCATTGACTGCTCCCGAAGGAACAGCGGCAGTTTTGCGTTCGGCAGGTTGCCCCACCACGC
>CAJAYZ010000047.1 GCA_903949225.1 uncultured Planctomycetaceae bacterium | reverse complement strand
CGCACGAAGCCGGAATGGGCGAATATCGATCGACTCATTGATGCCGTTTCCGAAGGAAAGCCAATCATCATGACGGGCCGTAGGCCCGCAGTATCTCGAGGCGGCCCGGCGGATGTTTTTTTCAGGTACTGCCATCGCAACCCATTCGCGGAAAGGCACACTGGCTCGTGTGCAGCGGCCGCAATGCGGACGTCTCCTCTACCCCCCTGAGCGAGAGATATGACGAAAGGGGCCAAACGATTTCCCGCGGCGACCGATTCGTCCATTGATCCCCCCAGCCCGGGCCCGATAATCCCTCCCATGGAAGCCGCGGCCCCACTTGCTGAAATCCCCTCCCATGCCCACTACGGGGCCGTTCTCGACCGGCTCCGGGCCGGGGAGCCGGCCGACCGGCGGGCCGGAGCCGATGAGCTCGTTGGCCTCGTCGCCGAACGGCTCCGGTACATGGCCCGGCGGATGCTCCGCGGATTCCCCACCGTCCGTCGCTTCAGCGAGACCGACGACATTGCCCAGGGAGCAGCGCTGCGGCTCCACCGGGCCCTCGCCACCGTCACCCCGGCCTGCCCGCGGGAGTTCCTCGGTCTGGTCGCCCTTCAGGTGCGCCGGGAGCTGGTCGATCTGGCGCGGAAGTTCGCCGGTCCGGAATCGCTCGCCCGCCACCTCGACACCGACGTCGTCAACGACGGTGATGCCGCCGTCTGCCGCAGCGAGACGACAGGGGACGTCCTCGCCGCAGCCGAGCGGGAGTCGCTCGGGCGCTGGGTTAGGTTCCACGAAGTCGCCGCCGAGCTCCCCGCTGAGGAACGGGCCGTGTTCGACATGGTGTGGTACCTCGGCGCGACTCAGGCCGGGATCGCCGAGATCCTCGGGTGCTCGGAGCGAACCGTCCGCCGCCGCTGGGAGTCGGCACGGGAGTACTTTCAGACCCGCTTCCGGGGCGACCTGCCGTAGCAGCGAGGAGCGGACACATGGCACCTGAGCAACGGCCCGACGAGCCAGGCGTCGACGGCCAGGCCGGCGAGCGTGACCCGGCCGACATCGACGGCTTCGATCTCGAGGCTCTTTGGCAGCTGTGCACGCCGTCGCCAGGGAAGCCCCGCCACGATCCGCTCATCGGCGTCGAGTTCAACGGCGTGCGCCTGTCGCGGGTGCTCGGCGAAGGGGGAATGGGGCGCGTCTATGAAGGGCACTCCATCGACGGCTCGGGCAAGGTGGCGGTGAAGGTGCTGCGGCCCGGGCTCTGGTCGGACGAGCTGCTCCGTCGCTTCGCCAAGGAATCGGAGATCCTCCGCCGCCTCGATCATCCAGGCATCTCGAAGATCCTCGCCGTCGGCGTCTGCGAGGTCATCGGCACGCCGGTGCCGGCGATCGTGATGGAGCTCGTGCCCCGTGCGGCGCCGATCACAGACTGGGTGCGAAAACATGCCCCCGACCTCGACGGCCTGAGGACGCTTTTCGGGAAGGTCTGCGATGCCGTCGCGTACGGTCACTCCCAGGGGATCGTCCACCGCGATCTCAAGCCGGGAAACATCCTCGTTGGTGAGACGGGCGAGCCGAAAGTCATCGACTTCGGCGTCGCGCGGGGAATATCGAAGGGGACACCGGAATCGACGCTCACCGCGCCGGGCGGATTCGTCGGCACGCTCCAGTACATGAGCCCCGAGCAGGTGGAGAGCGACGGCGCCACCGTCGATGCGCGGAGCGACGTCCATACCCTCGGGGCGATCCTTCACGAGCTCCTCACCGGCCAGCCCCCGTGGGATGTCGCCAGGATGCCGGTCGTGGAGGCGGCGCGGACGATCCGAGAGTCGCCCGCCCCCCGCGCCGCCGCAGCTCCCCCGCGCCTCGCCGCCGTGATCGCCCGCTGCCTGGAGAAGGATCCGAAGCGTCGCTACCGCGATGCCGGTGAGCTCGCCGCGGCCCTGCGCGCCACCGCCGGCGCCGGCGG
>CAJAYZ010000046.1 GCA_903949225.1 uncultured Planctomycetaceae bacterium | reverse complement strand
GAGGCGATGAGATCTTCGAAATCCCCACCGCGGACATCGATGCTGCCGCTGCTGCTGTTGGTGAGGACGCCGAACTTGCCGCCACGGACGTCGATCCCCGACGTCCCGCTGACCGTCACCGTCTTGAACGAGCCGTCGGAGATCCCCAGTGCCCCGGAGCCGCTCGTTATCAATTCCTCAAACGATCCGCCGGCGACGTCGATCTTGCCGGCTCCGCTGGCATTGAGCGTCTTGAAGCTGCCGCCGCTGACGTCGATCTTGCCGACGTTGCTCGTATTGAGGACGGTGAACGAGCCGCCGCGGACGTCGATGCTCCCCGCAGAGCTCGCCGTCAACGTCTTAAAAGCCCCGCCACGAACATCGATCTGCGAGCCCTTGCCGGTCGACGTGAGCGTGTTGAACGATCCGCCGCTGACGTCGATCTGCGCGTCGCTTCGCGAGTTCTTGATCTTCGCATCGGCCATGTCGGCATCGGTGAGCGATACAATGCGGCTGTTCATCGCCACGTCCCCCGACGTGACGATCTTGCTTGTCTTCGTCATCGTCAGGGTGTCGGCTTCGAGCGTGATCTCGCTTCCACTGGTGCTCTGGATGCTGCCGTCGATCGTCAGCGGGCTGTGGCTAATGAGCGAGACGATGCCACTGGCTTTGACTGCCCCGGAGACGGTGATGCCGCGTGTGTCGTCGCCGTAGTTCTCCACCGCCACGCTGCCGACGGTAGCGGTATTGATCAGGGCGACGATATCGACCGCCCCGTGGACGTTTTTCTGGTTGAGGATCGAGATGTCACCTGAGCCGGAGTTCGTCGCCGAAATCACGCTCGCCTGGGTGTCAAGGACGTTGTCGCTGCCAATGCCACCGACGGCGCGAAGGACCACGCTCGAGGCGATGATGTTGTTGATCGGCTCGGCCCCAGCGGCCTCGGGATCGTTGTCGTCGATGATCGCGCCACTGGAGTCGAGCGTGACAGAACCGGCCGCTCCCGTGACGATCTCCGCCCCCAGATAGATCGTGCCGCTGACGACGGAGAGGTTCTCGAGCAGAGCGGGGAGGATGAGCGTGCTCGTCGCCAAGCCCGACGGGGTCGCTGACTTGGTGATCTCGAGCGATTCGGTCCCGAAGCGGGCAATCAGTGTGCCGCTGAACTTCGAGGCATCGAGGATCCGCCCGTCGAGGCCAACCTCATCAGGGTCTGATGGGTCGGTGCCGAGGGTGACATTCACGACCTCGATATTGCTGAACGAATCGGTGCCGGAACCGATCAAGCTCGAATTGCTGACAATGACGTCGACCAGACTGAAGGACTTGACGAACGTGTCGGAGCCGTCGCGGCCGTCGATCGTGTCCTGGCCCCCCAGGCCGCGGAAGACGTTGGCCCGCGCATTACCGCTCATGGTGTCGGCGGCATTGCTGCCGGTGACATTCTCGATCCCCTCACTGTCGGAGAGCGTGACGAACAGTCCGTCGGTCACTTCTTGTTGGGTCGTGACGGCCAGATCGACCGTCAGCCCGGCCCCGCCGGAGAGCGTGACGGCTGAGAAGTCGAGCGTGTCGGCGTCGACATTGGCGACCTCCACGATCCTCACGATCGGCGACGTCCCTCCCACGAACACGTAGGAGTCATTCCCGAGGCCGCCCTCGAGAGTCAGCCTCCCTTCCCAGCCATTCACCGTGAACGTATTGGCGCCGCTCCCCCCCACCAGATCGACCACCTCGATGCTGAGAAGCGAGTCCGACCCGACCCCTGTGATCGTCGCGGCGGTGACGGTGACGTCGACGTTCCCGCTCTCGATTGCGGTGTCGGTTCCCGCTCCACCGTCGAGCGTGTTGCTGCCGGCACGCCCGGCGAGCGTGTCATCGCCGCCGAGCGCCGTGATCGCGTTGTCGCGGGCGTTGCCGAGCATCGTGTCGGCCGCCGCCGTGCCGGTGACGTTCTCAATCCCATTGGCATCAGAGAGCGTCAACGTCAGCGTGGCCGTCACAGACTGGGAAGCCGTCAGCGCGAGATCGACGCTCACGCCCGTATCGTCACCGAGCGAGAGGGCGGAGAAGTCGAGCGTGTCGGTGTTTGCATCGGATTCTTCCACGATGGCAATCGACGCTGACACTGCCCCGATGAAGACGTAACGGTCGTTTCCGGCGCTGCCGGTGAGCGTGGCGCTCCCCGCCCAGGCATTCACGGTGAACGTGTTCGTGCCGGCGCCGGCCGTGAGCCGCGCTGCTTCGATTCCGGTAAGCGTGTCGCTCCCCACGCCGGTGAGCGTCGAGGGGGTGAGCGTGAAGTCGACATCCCCCGACTCGACCACCGTATCGGTCCCGGCACCGCCGTCGAGACGGTCGTCACCGGCAAGACCCGACAGCACGTTGTCTCTCGAGTTGCCGACAAGCGTGTCGGCAAACACCGTCCCGATGGTGTTCTCGAGTCCTGTCGCCGTGGAGAGCATCAATGACAAGCCGGTCGCGATCGACTGCGGCGTGTTGAATCCGAGATCGAGCGAGAGGCCGCCATTCAAAAGCCCAGAGAAGTCGAGCGTGTCGGCGTCGGCATCGGCCGACTCGACCACCGTCACGCTTGCCACCAGGGCACCCGCGAAGACATAGCGATCGTCGCCGGCCCGACCGGCGAGGGTGTCGTCGCCGGCAATACCAGCGAGCGTGTTGGCCCGCGCATTGCCGACAATCGTGTCGGCGAGTGGCGTCCCGATGACGTTCTCGAGCCCCGTCGCGCTCGAAATCGTCAGCGTCAATCCGGCCACGAGCGTCTGGGCCGTCGTTGCCGCCAGATCGAGATTCACCCCTCCGTTGGCGAGATTGGTGAAGTCGAGCGAATCGGTGTCGGCGTCAGCTGCCTCGATGATCGTCACGCTCGCCGACTCTGTCCCTGTGAAGACGTAGGCGTCGTTCCCGGCGGCGCCCGAGAGGATCGCGCTTCCCGTCCAGGCATTGACGGTGAACGTGTTGACGCCGCTGCCGGCCGTCAGATTCGCCCCCTCGATCCCGGCAAGGGTATCGCTTCCGACCCCGGTGAGCGTCGTGGAGGTGAGCGTGAAGTCGACATCCGCCGACTCGACAACCGTGTCGATCCCGTCGCCGCCGGCAAAGGAATCGCTTCCGGCGCCGCCGCTCAAGGTATCGTCGCCACCGTGACCAGCAAGCGTGTCGTCGCCGGCGATACCGGAGAGCGTGTTGTCTCTTGCATTCCCGAACACTGTGTCGGCAAACGCCGTCCCGACGACGTTCTCAATTCCTGTCTCGCTCGACAGCGCCACGGTCAACCCAGCCACGAGCGTCTGGGCCGTCGTCACTGCCAGATCGAGGCTCACGCCACCATTGAGAAGACCGGAGAAGTCGAGCGTATCGGAGTCGGCATCCTCTGCCTCGACGATGGTCACGCTTGCCGACGCGGTGCCTGAGAAGCGGTAGTTGTCGTTCCCGGCGGCGCCAGAGAGGATCGCGCTCCCCGTCCAATTCTGCACCGTGAACGTGTTCGCTCCGCTCCCTGCCGTGAGGTATGCCCCTTCGATGCCGGCGAGCGTGTCGCTTCCGAGACCCGCGAGCGTCGTGGGCGAGAGCGTGAAGTCGACATCAGCCGACGCGACGACGGTGTCGGTCCCGGCGCCGCCAACGAACGTGTCGTTGCCGGCCAGGCCTGAGAACGTGTCGTCGCCGGCGAGCCCCGAAAGCGCGTTGTCTCTCGTGTTTCCGACGAGCGTGTCGGCAAACGCCGTCCCGGTGACGTTTTCAATTCCCCTTGCGCTGGAAAGCGTCAGCGTCAAGCCAGCCACGAGCGTCTGCGCCGTCGTCACCGCGAGGTCGATCGTCACGCGGCCATTCAACAGCCCCGTGAAATCGAGCGTGTCGGCGTCGGCGTCGGCCCCCTCGACGATCGTCACGCTCGCTGACTCTGTGCCTGTGAAGACGTAGGCGTCGTTCCCGGCGCCGCCGGAGAGGATCGCGCTCCCGGTCCAATCGGCCACTACGAACGTGTTCGCTCCGCTCCCCGCCGTCAGGCTCACCGTCTCAAGACCGGCAAGTGAATCGGTGCCGAGTCCGGTGAGGGTCGTGGGAGTGAGGGTGAAGTCGACATCGGCTGATTCGACAATGGTGTCGATGCCCGCGCCGCCATCGAAACCGTCATTCCCTGACCCGCCGATGAAGGTGTCATCTCCCGCTCGGCCCGCCAGCTCGTCGTCGCCAGCGATACCCGAGAGCGTGTTGTCGCGGGCGTTGCCCAGAACCGTGTCGGCAAACGCCGTCCCGACGACGTTCTCGATCCCCGTGGCGCTTGTCAGCGTCGCCGTCAACCCAGTCACGAGCGCCTGGGCCGTCGTTGCCGCCAGATCGAGATTCACGCCGCCATGCAAAAGCCCGGAAAAGTCGAGCGTGTCGGCGTCGGCATTCCCGGCCTCGACGATGGTCACACTCGCCGACTCGGTCCCTGTGAAGATGTAGGTGTCGTCGCCAGTGCCACCGTCGAGGACTGCGCTGCCTGTCCAGTCGCTCACCGTGAACGTATTGGCACCACTCCCTGCCGTCAGGTGTGCTCCCTCGATCCCGGCGAGCGTGTCGGTGCCAAGCCCCGTGAGCGCCGTGGGGGCGAGTGCGAAGTCGGCATTGGCCGACGCGACCACGGTGTCGGTGCCGTCGCCGCCGTCGAGGCTGTCGTTCCCCACCCCGCCGACGAGCGTGTCATCGCCCGCCAGACCAGCAAGCGCGTCGTTGCCGGCAAGACCCAGCAGCGTGTTGGCTCTTCCATTCCCAAGGATGGTGTCGGCAAGCGCCGTCCCGATGACGTTCTCGATGCCCCTATCACTCGACAGCGTCAGCGTCACTCCCGAGTCAATCGTCTGGGCGGTCGTCAGCGTCGCTTGCGAGACAATCGTCTGGGCGGTTGTCAGCGCCAGATCGAGGCTCACCGCGCTCCCTGCAATCGCCGTGAAGTCCAGCGTATCGGTGTCGGCATCAGCCACTTCGACGATCGTCACGCTTGCCGAGGCGGTGCCTGAGAGGACGTAGGAATCATTTCCCGCGCCGCCGGTGAGGATCGCATCGCCGGCCCAGCCAGCCACGGTGAACGTGTTTGCCCCGGCGCCCGCCGTCAGGCTCGCCGTCTCGACGCTGCCGAGCGAATCGGTACCGAGCCCCACGAGACTCGCTGCCGCGAGCATGAAATCGACATCTGCCGACTCCGCCACCGTGTCGGTGCCGTCGCCACCGGTGAACGTGTCGTTACCGGCCCGACCGGAGAGCGTGTCGTCGTCACCGAGCCCCGCAAGCGTGTTGGCAAGGGCGTTGCCGAGGAGCACGTCGGCGAAGGCCGACCCGGTGACGTTTTCGATTGCCTGATCGCTCGACAGCGTCACGGTCAATCCCATCGCCGCCGTCTGCGTCGTCATCACGGCGAGATCGACGGTCACACCACCATTGGCAAAGCTCGTGAAGTCGAGTGTGTCGACATCGGCATCCGCCGTCTCGACGATCGTCACGGCCGCGGAGAGAGTGCCCGCGAAGGCGTAGACGTCTCCCCCGGCGGCACCCGACAGGAGAGCGCTGCCAGTCCAGCCGTTCACGGTGAACGTGTTTGCCCCGGCACCGCTCGTGAGAATCGCTCCCTCGATGTCGGCAAGCGTGTCGGTGCCGAGGCCGGTCAGCGCTGACGAGGCGAGCGCGAAGTCGACATCCGCCGACTCGACCACCGTATCGCCCCCCGCGCCGCCGACGAGTGTGTCATCGCCAACCCGGCCAGTGAGCACGTCATCGCCAGTAAGACCCGCAAGCGTGTTGGCACGGGCGTTGCCCACGAGGGAGTCGGCGAAGGCCGTCCCGGTGACGTTTTCAAGACCTGTCTCAGTCGAGAGCGTCAGCGTCAGCCCCGACACGAGCGTCTGTGCCGTCGTCACCGCCAGATCGAGGCTCACACCGCCATTGAGGAGCCCCGTAAAGTCGAGCGTGTCGCTGTCGGCATCAGCCTCTTCGATGATCGTCACGCTCGCCGATTCGGTGCCACTGAAGACGTAGGTGTCGTTCCCGGCACCGCCGGAGAGGACCGCGCTCCCGGTCCAGCCATCGACCGTGATCGTGTTCGCCCCGGCGTTCCCCGTCAGGCTCACGCTCTCGATGCCAGCGAGCAGATCGGTGCCGCGGCCCGCGAGCCCCGTCGCCGTGAGCGTGAAGTCGACATTCCCCGATTCGGTCACGGTGTCGGAACCGCTGCCGCCGTCGAGGCTGTCGTTCCCCCCGCGGCCCGAGAGCGTGTCGTCGCCGGCGACACCAGAGAGCGTGTTGCCGCGGGCATTCCCCTGGAGCGTGTCGGCGAATGCCGTCCCGGTGACGTTCTCGATCCCCGTCGTGCTCGAGAGCGTCAGCGTCAGCCCCGAGCCGACTGCCTGGGCCGCCGTCACGGCAAGATCGATGCTCACGCCGCCGCTCAACAGATTCGAGAAGTCGAGCGTGTCGCTGTCGGTGTTCGCCGCCTCGACGATCGTCACGCTCGCCGACTCGATCACGCTGAACATATAGCGATCGTCACCGGCAGCGCCGGTGAGGGTCGCGCTCCCCGTCCAGCCGTCGACCGTGAATGCGTTTGCCCCGACACCGGCCGTCAGGCTCACCATCTCGACGCTGGCAAGCGAGTCACTTCCCACTCCGGCAAGCGTCGCCGCCGCGAGCGTGAAGTCGACATCGGCCGATTCCGTCACGACGTCGCTGCCGATGCCGCCGTCGAAGGTGTCGTTGCCGTCGCGACCCGACAGCGTGTCGTCGTCGCCAAGACCCGAAAGCGCGTTGGCCCTCGCGTTGCCGAGGAGCGTGTCGGCCAGCGCCGTCCCGATCACGTTCTCGAGCCCCGTCGCTGTGGAAAGCGTCAGCGTCAATCCGGCTGAGACCGTCTGCGCCGTGGTCACGGCGAGATCGAGACTCACGCCCCCGTTCGCGAGCGTCGTGAAGTCGAGCAAGTCGGTGTCGGCGTCAGCCGATTCGACGATCGTCACATTCGCTGACACTGTCCCAGTGAAGACATAGGAATCGTTTCCGGCGCCGCCGGTGAGGCGCGCGTTCCCCGTCCAGCCGTCGACCGTAAACGTGTTCGCGCTGCCGCCAGCCGCCAGATTCACCGTCTCGATGCCGGTAAGCGTGTCACTTCCCACGCCTGCAAGGGTTGCCGCTGCGAGCGTGAAGTCGACGTCGGCAGACTCTACTGTCGTGTCGGTGCCGGCCCCGCCATCGAAGCTGTCGTTGCCGAGACGACCAGAAAGCGTGTCGTCGCCGGCAAGCCCCGTGAGCGTATTGTCACGGGCATTCCCCTGAACGGTGTCGGCAAAGGCTGTAGCGGTGACATTCTCGATCCCCGTCGCCGTGGAGAGCGTCAGCGTCAAGCCAGTCACGAGCGTCTGCGCCGTTGTCGCCGCCAGGTCCAAGGTCACGCCGCCATTGGCAAGGGCCGTGAAGTCGAGCGTGTCGGTATCGGCATCAGCGCCTTCCACGATCGTCACGCTTGCCGATTCGGTCCCGGCGAAGACATAGCGATCGTGCCCGGTGAGCCCCGCGAGCGTGGCGACCCCCGTCCAGCCCTGCACCGTGAACGTGTTCGCACTCGCACCGGCCGTCAGATTCGCCCTCTCGATGCTGGCGAGCGTGTCGGTCCCGAGCCCGGTAAGCGTCGTCGGAGCAAGCGTGAAATCGATGTCCGCCGACTCGATCAGCGTGTCGGTCCCGATGCCGCCGTCGAAGCTGTCGTCTCCGGCCGAGCCGATGAAGGTGTCGTCGCCGGTTCGCCCCACGAGCGTATCGGCGCCGGCCAGACCCGAAAGCAGGTTGTCTCTGGTGTTCCCACGCAGCGTGTCGGCAAACGCCGTCCCGGTGACGTCTTCGATCCCCGTCACGGAGGAGAGTCTCAGCGTCAAACCCGGGACGACCGTCTGCGAACCCGTCACCGCCAGATCGAGATTGACGGCGCCATTGGCAAGGTTCGTGAAGTCGAGCGTGTCGGTGTCGCTATTCGCAGCCTCGTTGATCGTCACGGTCGCCGCCAGCGTGCCCAGGAAGAGGTAAGAATCGTTCCCAGCGGCCCCGGTGAGCGTCGCTGCCCCCGTCCAGCTGTCGATCGTGAACCTGTTCGCACTCGCACCGGCCGAAAGGTTCACCGTCTCGATGCTGTCGAGTGAATCGCTGCCGATCCCGGCGAGCCCCGCCGCCGTGAGCGTGAAGTCGACGTCGGCCGACTCGACCACGGTGTCGGTCCCGGCACCGCCGAGAAAAGTGTCGTTGCCAGACAGGCCCGCGAACGTGTCGTTCCCGGCGAGCCCCGAAAGCGAGTTGTCTCTCGTGTTTCCGAGGAGCGTGTCGGCCAGCGCCGTCCCGACCACGTTCTCGATCCCCGTCGACGAGGAGAGCGTCAGCGTCAAGCCCGCGGCTACAGTCTGGGCGGCTGTCGACGCCAGATCGAGATTCACCGCTCCGGTGGCAAGATCGCTGAAGTCGAGGGTGTCGGAATCGGCGTCAGCCGCCTCGACGAGCGTCACGTTCGCGGCAGTCGTTCCGCGGAACACGTAACGGTCGCTCCCGGCACCACCGACAAGCTCGGCCCTTCCCGTCCACCCGGCCAAGGTGAAGGTGTTGGCGCTTTGCCCGCCCGTCAGGCTCACCGACTCGATGCCTGCAAGCGTGTCGCTCCCCACCCCGGCGAGCGCCGCAGCGGAAAGCGTGAAGTCGACGTCGGCAGACTCCCGCACCGTGTCACTCCCGGCGCCGCCGTCGAAGGTGTCGTTGCCGGTAAGGCCGGTGAACACGTCGTTGCCGGCAAGCCCGGTGAACATGTTGTCTCGCGCGTTCCCGACGAGCGTGTCGGCGAGCGCCGTCCCCACGACGTTCTCGATGCCGGTCGCGGTCGAAAGGGTCAGCGCGAGCCCCTCCACCGGCGTCTGTGCGGTCGTGGCCGCCAGATCGAGGCTCACTGCGGCGTTTGCGATCGCGGAGAAGTCGAGCGTGTCGCTGTCGGCATCGGCCGCCTCGTCGATCCTCGCCGACCCGTTCCCGGTGAACACGTAGCGGTCGTTCCCGGTGGCTCCCGCGAGCGTGACGATCCCTGCCCAACCGCTCACCGTGAAGGTATTGGCACTTTGCCCGCCCGTCAGGCTCACCGACTCGATGCCTGCAAGCGTGTCGCTCCCCACCCCGGCGAGTGCCGCCGCGGAAAGCGTGAAGTCGACGTCGGCAGACTCCGTCGCCGTGTCGCTCCCGGCGCCGCCGTCGAGCGAGTCGTTGCCGAAACCACCCGTAAGCGTGTCATCCCCGGCAAGCCCGGTGAACACGTTGTCTCGCGCGTTCCCGACGAGCGTGTCGGACAGCGCCGTCCCCATGACGTTCTCGATCCCGGTCGCGCTCGAGAGGGTCAGCGTCAAGCCAGACACCACCGCCTGTGCTTTCGTCACCGCGAGGTCGACTTTCACGCCTCCGTTGGCAAACGCGGAAAAGTCGAGCGTGTCGCTGTCGGCGTCGGCCACTTCGACGATCGTCACGCCCCCCGACGGGCTTCCGCTGAACGCGTACCGATCGTTCCCGGCGGCGCCAGCGAGGCTCACCGCACCGGCCCAACCGTCCACCGTGAATGTGTTGGCGCTTTGGCTGCCCGTCAGGCTCACCGACTCCACAGCCAGCAGGCTCACCGAACCGAGCCCCGTCAACAGGCTGGCCGAGAGCTTGAAATCGATCTCCCCCGACTCGACCACCCTGTCGGAGCCGTCGCCACCGTCGAACGCATCGCTGCCGGCGCTACCCGTGAGGGTGTCGTCGCCGGCGAGCCCCGCGATCACGTTGTCATGGGAATCGCCGCGAATGACGTCGTCGAATGCCGATCCGATCACGTTGCGGAAGCCCATGATCGACCCGAACCCGGTCGCCGTGCCAACGGTCAGGTCGACGGTCACCGCACCGCCGTACCCTGAGTAATCGAGAGTATCGTGGATCGATCCGGCCACCAGGTTCCCGATGCCGCTGAAGGCCACGCCGGCGACGGTCCCTGCCCCTGCCCCGGCCACACCCCAGACCTTGCCACCAGCGGGACCGACGAGCGTGTTGCCGCCGGCCGGGCCATTGACGGCACTGCCGACGATCGCCGTGATCGCCTCAATACCACCCGTTCCGGTGGCCGTCATGGTGCCAAGATCGACGCTGACGGAGAGCGACGAGGCGGCGTAATCGAGCGTGTTCGTCCCACCCGTGCCCCCGGTCACGCTCCCGGCGAACACCCCGTCACCGACGAACACGAACCGGTTCGTGTTCTGTCCACCGACGACGTTCCCGTAGGTCGAGAAAACGAGGGCATTCTTCGCGGGATCGCTCGAGTCGACGACCGAGAGGCTGCCGTCGGGAAGCACCGTGAACGTCAGCGGAACGGTGCACCCGGAGAAGTCGATCGTGTCCCAGGCACGGATGCCGTCGGGAGTGCCGGTGCCGAACTGATCTTTGAAGAGATGGTTCCGCGGGATCGACGAGTCGAACGTGAAATCGAAGGTGGTCGCGGGGGAGACGTTGCCCGCTTGATCGATCTGGCGAACGCCGACACTGTTGGGCCCCTCGGCAACCTTGAGCGACGCGCTCCAAGACATGCCGTCGGTCGAGTATTCGACCCTCGCTCCACGCTCGAGGGCTGTCACCGAGAGCGTTCCATCGGAGGTGATCCGATCGCTCGCGCTCGAACCGTTGTCGTTGAGGAGCGACACGACCGGCGCGTTGGGAATGGTCGAGTCGAGGGTGAACTCGTACAGCTTCGGTTGGGAGATGTTGCCCGCCAGATCAATCTGCCGGAGGAGGACCCGGTTGTTCCCCTCGGCGGCATCGAACGTTCCCGACCAGGTGACGCCGTCGTCGATGGAATACTCGACCGTGGCTCCCGCTTCGACCGTCGAGCCCGTGCCGGTCATCTCCACCCGCAAGCCCGTCGGACCGCCTCCGTTGGAGACGACAAACTCGAGCGTATTGATTCCGGCAACGAAGCCACCGGTGACGGAGAACGGAGCGAAGGCCGAGTATCCGGACCAACCCCACGTCGCGTAGCCCCGGCTCTGTCCGTTGATGCGGATCTCGTCTCCGATGTCGTCCATGGCCCAGACGCCGCTGATCGACACCGCTCCCGGGTCGAATCCGGTGAGATCGAAGGTGGTGCGGTAGACGTACGAGCCGCCGTGGCCGCTCAGCACGCTGTCACTCGCCGGACCGATCCAGGCTGACAGGGAGGTGCCGCCGATCCACGGCCCACTCGGGAATCCGTTGGCATCGGTGGCGACGCGGACGACATCGGTGCCGCCCGGCACCGTCACGAGCGTGTAGTGGAGGTCGGTGGCCCAGTTCGGCGCGACGTTACCGACCGTATCGACACCTGTGTTGAACAGTGTCGCGATCGGCATGGCGGTGCTGAGCTTGCCGTCGCTCGTCACCCGGTCGACGGCGCTCGAGCCGGTGTCTTTGATGAGGGCGACCAGCGGAGCGACCGGACTTTGCGCGTCAAAGACGAAGTCGAAGGTGGTCGGCACGGAGGCGTTGCCAGCGAGATCGATCTGCCGCACGAGGACGCTGTTCGCGCCCTCGACGGCCTTGTAGGACGTGCCCCACACCTGGCCGTCGGTCGAGTACTCAACACGGGCGCCGCTCTCAAGGGCGGTCACCGACAGCGTTCCATCGGAGGTGACCCGGTCGGTCGGGCTCGAGCCGCTGTCGTTGAAGAGCGACACGACCGGGGAGAGCGGCGGCGTCGTGTCGGGAAGCCCGCGATCGACGACGAGGGTGTACCGGCGGCCAGGATTCGTGCCGACCACGCGAACGACATGGGTGCCACTCGCCACGGCGGACGGCACGTCGATCGTCTGACCGTCGCCGGTTCCGTCGCTCGTGCCGCTGGCGATCACGCTCCCGTCGGGGCCGAGCAGCTCGATCGAGACGCCGGCGGGCAGCGCCGAATCGAAAGGGAGTGCCCGGATCGCGATCGACTGGCCGAACGACGCGGTGAAGGCGTAATGATCGACGCCAGGGTCAACTCCAGCGTCGACCCCACCGACGACGGCGAGGCGATCGCCGGCTCCGTCGACCACGACCGCAGTTCCGTCGATCGACTGGGCCGATTCAGGGGTGTCGTTGCCGTTGACGATCGGCGTGACGCTGACCACGTCGATCACCGGCGCCCAGAAGCCCCCCTCGAGACTCTCGAAGACCAACGTCGACGTCGCCGCGGTGGCCACGAACCAGAACGTGTGCCGTGCCCACTCGAAGCCGAACTGCGGCCCCGGAGCGCCGGCGTACTCGTGCGACACCCCTGCGACCGTCGCGCGGAGGATACTTTGGAACCAGGGCGACCCGTGGAGGAACGAGACCTCGTAAGAGGCGCCGGGAACGGTCACGAACGTCTGGGAGATGCTTCCCCGCAAGGGGCCGCCATCGAGCGAGAGATCGGCCGCGTAGATCCCGCCGTCTGTGGAGTTCAGTCCGAAGTGAGCCTGCGGGCCGGCGATCAGGTGCCAGTCGATGCCGTAGCCCCCCACGACCCACCCGGTAATCGAGTCGTTCGCTTGATCGCCGCCGGGATTCGGGCTGACCCGCTTGTATCCACCGTTGTTGGCGATCGCATAGTTGCCGAGTTCGAACGATCCGTTGACGATCAGATTCGTCGCCGTGTCGGCGACTTCCTCTTCGATCGCGGCATTGACGACCACACCGAGGTCGTAGCTCCCGCTTCCCTGCATCCCGATCACACGGATCGCGTATTGGCCGGCGGTCGATACGCGCACCGATTGAAGGATCGCCCGGATGCCGGGCGTCGGTGAATCGGCGGACGCGATGACAGTGACCCCATCGGGGGCGACGAACTCGATGCGAACGCTCTGACCAGGGCCCCCGGTGCCCACGGCGCTGACAACCTGCCCGGCAGCCACGTCAACGAGCCAGGAGTCGACCTGGCCGGCCCCGACGATCGTTCCCGCCGCTCTCGTGGCCGACACTCCCGCCGCCACCGGCACGAGTACGAGCGGCGTCCTGAGGGTGAACTCGAAGCTCGTCGGCGAAGAGACATTCCCCGCCGGGTCCGTTTGCCGAATGAGCAGGCTGTTGAAGCCCTCGACGGGAGTGAACGACGCCATCCACGTCTGACTGCCATCGACCGAGTACTCGGCGGTCGCCTGTGCCTCGGAGCCGATGATCGACAGCGTCCCGTCGGAGGTGATGCGATCGGTGGGACTGCTGCCGGTATCGTTGGCAAGCGATACCCCGAGCGCGGCGGGAGCCTGCGTGTCGAGCGTGAACTCGAACGACGACGTCCCCGAGCCGGTTCCGGAGAATCCTCCCATGCGAATGTCTTCGATCTGACTCGCCGTCAGCGCGTCACCGTAGACAAACACGTTGTCGATCGCGCCCTCGAAGAACTCGCCGGAGCCGGGGTTGTGGCCGATGTCAAAAAAGTTGACGGACGAGCCAAAACTGGTGGTTGCTGTGACCGCCGTGTCACCGACGTACAGCGTCATGACGGCCTGCGTTTGGTCATACACCGCGGCGACGAACACCCAATCGTTCGGTGATGGTGCAACCCCCGACCCCACCACACCGTTGCCGGTGAACGCCGACCACTCCGGCACTCTATTCCCTCGATAGTCGATGTCGATGTCGCGGTCGTACCCGCCGTCATCGGCCGAGAGCACGGCGCGGATCGGATTCGTGTTCGACGGCTTCACCCAAGCCCCCCACGTAAGCCGCGGCAAGGCCTCCACGCTCACGTCGACGTGGGATCGGAAATACGTGCTCCCGTCGAACAACGCAGCTCCGTCCTGATAGCCACCCCTGCCGACTATGACGCCGAAGTTGTCGGCCGTGGCACCCCGTCCGCTCGAGTCGAGGCCCGCGTTGGCGGGGTCATCGAATCGGTAGAGTGCCAGGAGTTTCGGACCGACGAAGGAAACATTCCCTGCGAGATCGACCTGACGAACGAGGACTTGGTTGCTCCCCTCCACAGGCGTGAAGGAGTCGTTCCACGTCTGGCCGCCGTCGATCGAGTACTCGAGTTGGGTCCCTGCCTCGACACCCGACAGCGACAGACTGCCATCCGAAGTGATCCGATCGGAGCCGCTCGATCCGGTGTCATTGGCGAGCGACAGGCCGGGGCTAGCCGGGGCGAGGGTGTCGAGCGTGAACTCGAAGGGCGTCCCCGGTGATACGCCCCCTCTGCCATCGAACTGCCGCACGAGAACGACGTTGCGTCCCTCGACGGCCTTGAACTCACCGCTCCAGGTTTGCCCCGCATCGAGCGAATATTCGATTCCGTTCTCGATTTCCACCCCTGTCA
This sequence comes from uncultured Planctomycetaceae bacterium, assembly GCA_903949225.1. Lineage (GTDB taxonomy): Bacteria > Planctomycetota > Planctomycetia > Pirellulales > UBA1268 > QWOP01. The sequence continues at coordinate 3,207 of CAJAYZ010000046.1, read as the reverse complement.
CCGACAACGCGCCGTCGGAGGTGAGCGCGTCGCCGGTGCTCGTCCCGGTGTCAGTGCCGAGCGACACGATCGGCGCGACGAACTCCCTGGGGAGGATCGTATTGACGATTCCAACACCAGGATCGACGTCGGTGTAATTGGGATTCCGGCTGATGAAGTACCAGGAGTCGAAATAGACTCCCGGTTCGGAGTGGGTCGTCCCCTCGAGATAGAAGCCGGACGACAGATCCTCGCCGTTGACGCCCGTGGCTACACCGATCGCCGTGTGTGACTCTCGATCGTCGGTGACGTTGTAGGGCGTGACGGTGATCGTCGCAGCGGCCCGCTCGATGGTGAACGTCCCAGTCCCGGATGCATTGGCGTAATCGTAATTCAGATCCTGGCCGAAAAACTGCCATGTCACCGTGTAGACGCCGGCGTCGGTGAAGAATTCGTTGGTGACCGCGGAGCCGAGCACCTCCCTGTTGATGCCATAGCCGACGACGACACCCAACTGTTGGCTTCCGTTGTAGACCACAGACGCAGGTCCCTGGATCGACACTTGGGCCATGTCGATCGCGCCGGACAGTTCAGGGGTGAGGAGAACATAGTTGTCGGCAAGGGCTCCGGTGAGCGACAGGCCTGTCACTGTCACCGGCTTGCCGTAGGCGGCATTGGGGTCGCCGTAGGTGCCCGTGACGCCGGCCGTGACGAGCGCAGTCGACGTATCCCCCGGCACGAGGCCGACGAGTGTCGCCTGGCTGAGATTGAGCGGGGCGATCGTGCCGCCGTCGTAGGGGCGGGAATCGACGGTGATGCCGCTGACGGTGAGCCCGACGAGGACGCGGGTGAGGACGATGTCGTTGCCGTCCCCGCCGGCGTAGTCGATGCGGAACGTCTGCCCGTTGCTGGCGAGGAACACCGCCCCTTCGGACAGACCGGAGAACGTTCCGTAGGCCGGGATTTCAGCGTGGTTGACGAGGATGGTCACCGATTGGCCGACCGCGGCGCTGCCCTCGATCGAGACCTCGAGTCGGGCGCCCCCGATACCGGCGGAATAATAGGTTGTCAGGACGTTGGTGGTCGGAGGATCCCCAGAAGCGGGAAACACCACTTGCGGCCGATAGACCGCCGTCGGCTCGAGCACGATGCTCCGAACATGGAGGCTCCCCGTAACGTCGCCGCTGACGATCAACGATTCCTGATACCAGATCTCTCCGCTCCCCGAGAGGTTGTTGGCGAAGAGATCGAAGGAACCGGCGTCGACGAACCCGTCGACGATCAGGTTCCCTTTCCCGGGTCCCGATGGGATCGCTCCCGGCGCACCCTGGCGGAGGATCGATCTGTCAGAGGGACTGCTGACAACGATGGTGTCGCCGGTGTAGGTGTTGGTGCCGGTGAGCGTGAGCGTGCCGGCACCGGACTTCCTCAGCGAGCCGCCGGAACTTCCAAGCGTTGAGGCGTAGGTGACGTTCTGGCCATTGGTGTCGACACTGTAGGCCTGATTGGCAGCCGTGGAGAAACGGCCGGAATAGTCGGTCGTATTGCTTGCGGAATACTGGAGCGTGCCGCCGCCGAAGCTGATCGTGCCGGTGGCGCCGAGGGCCCCCGCGCTCCCCAGCGCGAGCACGCCGCCGGCGATGGTCGAGCCGCCGGTGTAGGTGTTGGCCCCGGAGATTGTGAGCGTGCCGCTCCCCCGCTTCTCGAGCACGCCGGTGCCACCGATCCCGCCGGCATGGCTCGACGCGTCAGCACGATTGAAGACGAGCGTGCCGTTGTTGAGGATGTTCCCGGCGAACGCGCCGGACGTGCCGGCGTCGTTCCCGATCTGAACCGTGCCTTCCGTGATCGTCAGCGGGGTGTTAACGCCGTCGACGAAGTTACTCCGGGTCACCGGGCGGGAAGCGAAGCTCGCCAGCCGTGCCTGGCTCTGCACCTCGCCGCCCCCCTTCACCGAGGTGATCTCGGTGCCTGTGAGGGCCGTGTTCCAGATCTGGCCGTCGGCCATGCTGCCGGAGTAGAACGCGTCACCCGACCAATTCGATTTCCCGATGAAGTTGTTCGGTCGCGCCATCACGACGGGCATCGGCTGGCCGGTGGCCGTACCAACCACGACACCATTCTTGTAGATCGTCACCGTGCCGAACGAAGTCATCGTCACCGCAAAATGTTGCCAGGCATTGTTCTCGATGACGTTGGGGACAACCACATTCGTGGTTAAACCTTTGGCTTGGTTGTAAATGACGAAGGCGAGGTTATTCGACGTACCGCTTCGACAGAGAACGATATTCCCGACAGCAGCCCCGGCCCCGAGATCGAGGAACCGAGCCCAGCTGCCGTTCGAGGTCGGCTTGGCCCACACCGCGGCACTGAAACCGGCGGTGAAATCGTCGTAGCCGGTGCCGGGAAGCGAGAGGAAGTCGCTCGTGCCGTTGAACGTGGTGGGGGCGGTGAACTGATTGTCGCCGGCAAGGGTGAGCCTTCCCGCGCCGGTCTTGGTGAGCGTTCCGCCGGAACTGGTAAGCGCCGTGGCGAAGGAGATGTTCTGGGTGCCGGTGTCGATGAGGAAGGTCTGGACCGGAGCCGTGCTGAACCGGGCGGAATAATCCGTGGTGTTGGCCGACGTGTACTGGAGCGTGCCACCGCCGAAGCTGATCGTGCCGGTCGTGCCAACCGCCCCGGTGCTCCCCAGCGAGAGGACGCCGCCGACGAGGGTCGTGCCGCCGGTGTAGGTGTTATCTCCAGTGAGCGTGAGGGTGCCGGTGCCGACCTTCGTGAGCGAGCCACCGGCACTGACCAGCGCCCCGTCGTAGGTGACGTTCTGACCGTTGGTGTCGACCCTGTAAGGCTGATTGGCCGCCGTGGAGAAACGGGCCGTGTAGTCGGTGATGTTGCCAGCCGAATGCCGGAGCGTGCCGCCGCCGAAGCTGATCGTGCCGGTGGTGCCGAGGGCTCCCGCACTCCCCAGGGCGAGCACGCCGCCGTTGATGGTCGTGCCGCCGGTGTAGGTATTGGCGCCGGAGAGGGTGACTGTGCCGGCAGAGGAACCGGTCTTCGACAGAACGCCTGTGCCGCCGAGGATGGCTGAAACGGTGCCGTTTTGCAGGTCGTAGCCCGAGCCGGTGAGGACGCCGGTCGTGCTCGTGATCGAGCCGGTCAGGAGCGAGACCGCGCCGACGGTGTCGGAGTAGGCACCGAGGGCGAGCGTGCCGCCATTGACCGTGACCG
>CAJAYZ010000045.1 GCA_903949225.1 uncultured Planctomycetaceae bacterium | reverse complement strand
GCTCCGACGCATCCTCCGATCACCGGCCAGCCGAGCCTGGCCGCCACGGCAGCGATGGCTGCCGCGGTACCGCCGAGATGACCGGCCGGCGCGGGGATCGGAGTTCCAAGCGCGGCCACCGCCAAAACTCCCCCGAGGAGAAATCCGACCGCCGTCCGGGGACTGCCGACTGCCTGCCCACTCCCTGCAACCGAAACGCCACCGATCGCGGCAAGGAGAAGGAGATAGGAGGCCGGCCTGCGGGCCTCGACCCCGAACAGGATCGCCGCCATGTTCATACCTGTCTCCGTTCAGCGGGCTCGGCCTGGGAACCGGTCTGCCGGGCACGATCCTCGCGGATGCCGCGGACGATGTTGGCGATGGTGGCCGCGTTCGCTCTGAACATCACCTTGTGATGATCTCCCGGGATCTGATGCACGGTCAACCCACCAGCGCACCATCGCTTCCACACCCCGAGAACCGCCGGAAGCGACTCGGCAGCCTGAAAATAGTCGACCTGTCCGCCGTAGGGCAGGGCACGGTGACGCGCCACGAGCGCCCCATGGGAGTCGCCGCGGATCGGATCGACCGCTCTCAACTGCCGGGGGAGCTTGAATCGGGCGGAAAGCACGCGGAGATAACGCCACACCTGCGACGGCTGGGACGCAAGCCGGCGCAGGTGCTTCCAGACATACTGCCGCCACAAGTCACGATCGGCTGCCGCCAAAACCTCATTCGGAAGGAGGCAGTTGATGTGGGTGTCAAACTGCGCGAGCAGCGCCACCTCGTGCCCCCCCCGCCGCAACTGCTGGGCCGTCTCATAGGCGAACCATCCCCCCAGCGAGAAGCCGCCGAGGAAGTACGGCCCCCGCGGCTGGAAGGCGACGATCTCGGCGGCGTACAGCTCAGCAAACGCCTCGAGTGAGGTCTGCATCTCACCTCCGTCTCGATCAATGGCCTGGAGGCCGTAGACGGGCACGTCCGGCGCGAACGCCCGGGCGAGTTCGAGATTCTCCGTGACGCCCCCACCAACGCCGTGGAAGAGAAACAGCGGGGGGCCCACCCCGAGCGGCTGGAGTGGAACGATCGAGCGGAAGCGGGGCGTCCACCCCTCGTCACGGAGAAGTGCCGCCATCGAAGCCACCGTGGGGGCCTCGAACACCGCAGCGAGCGGCACCCGGCGGCCGAGCACCGTGGAGAGGTCGGCGACGAGCCGGGCCGCCATGATCGACTGCCCGCCGAGATCGTGGAAGAAATTGTCCTGGTCGCCGAACTCGACGCGGCCAAAGAGTCGCTGCCAGGCGGCCCGAACCTGCGACAGGAACACCGGCAGGACGCCTGGCGAGCCGGCGGCCTGCGGGTGAGGGACGGGGAGGGCAACGGGTGACTCCGCGATCTGACTGGCGAGTGCACGCCTGTCGATTTTGCCATTGGCGTTCACTGGCAGGGCGTCGAGGCAGACAAACCGGCTCGGCACCATCACCTCGGGGAGGCGTTCGGCCGTCCACCGCCTGAGTGTGTCGATATCCAGACCGCTTTCCCGCGGCACCACCGCGGCGACGAGTGACGAAGTCCCGTCAGCCATGACAGGCATGACCGCCATGACAGGCGTGATCGCCACCACCGCGACCGCGCCGATCTGCGGATGGCCGGTGAGACAAGCCTCGATCTCAGCCGGCTCGATCCGATGCCCGCGGATCTTCACCTGGGTGTCGTTGCGTGCAACGAACTCGAGTAGCCCGTCGGGCCGCCACCGGCAAACGTCCCCCGTGCGGTACATCCGCTCACCTTGCCCGGGCAGGAACGGATCGGGGAGGAACCGCGCGGCGGTGAGGTCGGGCCGATTGTGGTAGCCGATCGCCAGTTGGGCTCCGCCGATGAAGAGTTCTCCCACCGTTCCCACGGGGACCGGGCGACAGCCGGCATCGAGGACATAGCAACGGACGTTGTCGAGCGGGCGGCCGATCGGCGGCATCTCCGCTCGCTCGCTCCGTCGGCACACCCAGGCGGTGGCCCACACCGTCGCCTCGGTGGGCCCGTAGACGTTGACCAATTC
>CAJAYZ010000044.1 GCA_903949225.1 uncultured Planctomycetaceae bacterium | reverse complement strand
GTAGGTCGGCACCGGCTCGACGCCGGGCGTTTTGCAGAGGACGTCGAGGACACCGCCGACCTCGGTGCCGACCTTGGCGTGGTAGTCGAAGAGGGCAGCCCCGTGGCGGATGTCGAAGTCGCCGTAGGTGCTCGGGTGCGGGTTGAAGGTCGACACCTCCTGCTTGCACTCGGCGACGAGGATCCTTTGCATGGTGGGAATCCGGGGAGGCGTGTCAGCGGTGGGGGAAAAGAAAGAGAAAGTCGAGGGCGGCGGTGGTGTCGGCCAGATCGGTGTCGTGGCCGCGATCGGGACGGTGAAGGAGAAGGACTGGCCGACCCAGCGTCGTGAGTGTTTTGTGGAGCCGCAGGACGCTCTCCGGCGGGACGATATCATCCCGGCCGCCGGTCGTGAGGGCCACCGGCATCGTCAGGCTCTCGGCGTGGAGCTCGGCCGAGCGCTTCCGGTATTCCTCCGGCACCTCTTCCTTCGTGCCGCCGAAACTTGCGGCAATCGCGTCGAGGAATCTTCCATATTCGACGAGGTTCGCCGTGCCGTTGAGTGAGCAGACGCCGTCGACGAGATCGGGATGGAGCGCGGCGAAGGTGAGGGCGCCGGTGCCCCCCATCGAGCCGCCACAGACGAACACCCGCCCGATCCGATGGCGCTCTTTGGCACTGGCGATGATCTGAACGAGGTCGGCCTCCGCCTTTGGGCCCATCCACGACGTCGGCGCCCGGTAGTCGGGGGAGAGAAGGATCGCGCCGTGCCGTGTTGCCGCCTCGCGCGTGCCGCGGCATTCGTCGCGGGCCTCGCGGATGAACTGCCAGCGGTCGGCCCCATGGCCATGGAGGGCGATGAGGAGATCGTGGGGGGCGGCCGTGTCGAAGTCGGGGGGAAGGAGCTCGACGACGCGCTCGGTCGAGCCGTCGCAGTCGGCGGTGAACGCGAGATCGACCGGCTCGGCGGCCGGGGCGAACGCCGCGTTCAGGGGGGCAAGCAGCAGCACGAGTACTGCCCCGAGGATCGTCCGGGATCGGGTCATGCTTAAGCCTCCGCCGTGGCCCGGGCATGATCACGCTGGAAGCAGAGGAGCGTCGCTGCTGCGAGCACGAGGCCTGCGGCGACGTAGGCAAGCGCCGTGGCGGCGAGGAGACCGTCGATGCCGATCGATTGCTTCCACATCCCGCCGAACAGCGCCCCAAAGCCCGACACCAGCCCGCCGAAGAGATTGAGGACCCCGACGGCCGTGGCGCGGAGATCGGACGGCACGACCTCAAACCCGGCGGCGAAGATGTTGCCCATGAAAAGGCCGCTCGAAAGCCCGAAGGCGGCCGCGGCCAAGCGCGTGGCGGGAAGCGTTTCGGACGCGCCGAGAAAAAAGAGGCTGGGAGCCGAGCAGAGGAGGCTCACAACGAGCACCCACTGCCGAGCCGCGGCGGTGCGTCGATAGAGCCAGTCGGAGAAGAAGCCGCCGCCGAGGAGGCCGACGGCCGTCATCGACTGGAGATAGACAGAGGCATTCCACGCCGCATCGGCCTGGCTGAGGGCAAACTTGTCGTGAAGGAAAGTGGGAAGCCAGCCGTAGATCAGCCACAGCCCGAACACGAAGCAGGGAAAGGCGGCGCAGAGGACGAGAAACGACGGCGCCCCGAACAGGCTCCGCCCGAGGCTCGAGGGAGCCCGGGCCGAGAAGGCCGCGGAGGTCGCTTCTGCGGGCGTCTCCCGCACGCCGCGGAGAAAGAGGAAGTAGGGGACGGCGTAGGCGACCCCGAGGATCCCGAGCATGAAGAAGGCGCTGCGCCACTGGCCGGCGTCGGCCATCCGGCCGCCGAACACGCTCCCGGCGACGGTGCCGGCGATCTGGGC
>CAJAYZ010000043.1 GCA_903949225.1 uncultured Planctomycetaceae bacterium | reverse complement strand
CGGAAGCGGTCGCCGTCGAAGCGGAGAAAGAGCGGCTCCTGGAGGAGTGGGGAGGCGTCGGGGTATGTGATGACATGGCCGGCGGAAACGACGATGGCCACCCAGCCGTCGGCGTCGAAATCATCGCAGTCCGTCCCAAAGCCGACAAACAGCCCGCCGATGTCGGTGATGCCGTACCGGCGGCTGACATGGAGGAAGTAGCCACGCCCTTCGTTGCGGTAGAGGGCAAACCACTCGCGCTCGAAGTTCGTCACCCACACGTCGGGGAGACCGTCGCGGTTGAAGTCGCACAGGTCGATCCCCATGCTCCCGTTGGGCACCCCCTGGTCGTCGAGGGCCGTGCCGCTGACGAGCCCGCTCTCCGCAAGACGGCCGTGGCCGTCGTTGACGTAGAGGAAGTTGTCGGTGGTATCGTTGGCGACATAGACATCGACATCACCGTCGACGTCGAGATCGGCCAGAAGCACTCCCAGCCCCTTGCCGTCGCTCCGCAGACCGGCCGCAGCCGAGGCATCGGTAAACGTGCCGTCGCCGTTGCCGAGGCAGACCGCGTCGGGCAGCCCCTCGAACGACCGCGGCGGACAGATGTCACGGACGGTCGCCGACGGCCCGCAGCGGGGATGGTTGTCGAACGACCAGTTCACGTAGCGGGTGAGATAGAGGTCGAGGACGCCATCGCCGTTGAGATCGGCCCAGCCGGCGCTCGAGCTCCAACGAGCATCTTCTCCGGCCGGCGACGGCGCAGCGACGAACGTGCCGTCCCCCAAGTTGCGCCAGAACTGCGGCACCCCGTACCCGGTGACGACGAGATCCTGGAAGCCGTCGTTGTCGTGATCGCCGACGGCGACGCCGTGCGAATAGAGGGTGGCCGAGGCAATGCCAGCCTCGGTCGCCGCCGGATGAAACGTTTTCCCCCCTTCGCTGCGGAACAGCATGCACGGCCGCCCGTGAATCGTCTCCTCGGCCGTGATCCCGCCGCCACCGGTGGCGACGAGATCGAGCCATCCGTCGCGGTCGAAGTCAAACCACCCCACGCCGCCGCCGAGCGACTCGAGGATCGTGCACTGATCCGATTCGCCACCATTGCGGTAGGTGGCCGCGATTCCCAACTCGGCGGCTCGCTCCACGAAGTCGATCCCCCCGCCGGAAGCGCTGGGCGCCGTCGCCGTGGCTCCACCCCGATCCGCGTCGCGGGCCGGCGGCGGGGCGACGGCTGCCGGTGGGCGCGTGCAACCGGGTGATCCCGCAAGCAGGAGGAGGATGAGCACCATGGCCCACCGGCATCTGTTCATGGCGCCGTCCCTCCGGCTTCGACCATGGCCGCCCCGGGTCTGGAAGCGTCGCCCGCCAGACCACGGTGGTGCGCGGCACGCTCCATCTCCCCCGAGGCAGCGTAATGGTCGGCGAGGACGCGGTGCGACGGGGCGTGGGTTGGGGCGATTCGCAGCGCCGTCTCCAGCCACTCGAGCCCCTCGCGCTCGAAGCCCTCGTCGAGAAGGATCATCCCCGCCTCGGCACGGAGATCGGGGTCGTCCGGCTTGCCGAGGGCCTCGTGGGTGATAGCCGCCAGACGCCGTTGTCGCTCGGCGAGGCGCTGGGCGGTGTCGCGTTCGCGCTTCGCCCCCTCCGCGTCGCCGAGTCGGAGGAGCGCCCCCGCGAGCGTCAGCCGCGCCCTGGTGCCGCGGGGATCGACGTTCACCGCCTGCTCGAGCAGCCCGGCACCCCCTGCCACATCCCCTTCCTCGAGGGCCATCTGGCCGAGTTCGGTGAGCGCTGCGGCGGCCTGCTCCTTCGTGACGTCGGTCGTGAGGGCGTCGAGGTAGAGATCCCGTGCGGCGGCCAAGTCACCGGCGCGGAGCAGGCAATCGGCCAAGCCGATGACGGCCCGAGGATCGTCGGGGCGCTCGTCGAGGCAGGCGCGGAATTGGTGCCGGGCGTCGTCGAGTTTCGCCGTGTCGAGTTCCAGGCGGGCAACGCGGATCCGCGCCTCGTAGTCGCGGGGATTCATCGCCAGCGCTTTGGAAAACCGTTCGAGGGCCATCACGGGGCGTTCGTAGCGCTCCTCGATCACCCCCATCCAGAATGACGGGCGCGGATTGCCGGGCTGCCAGCGCGACCAGAAGTCGAGGCACTCGCGGGCATCGTCCATCCGGAACGATCCGATGAAGCCCTCGGCCAGGCTCTCGTAGCAGTCCTCAGCGAAGGCGTCGTCTCCCCCCTCGGCCAACACTCTGCCGATCCGTTCCTCGACGGCGAGCACATCCCCGCGTTGGGCCCTTGCCAGCATCCGCTGCCGATCGATTTCCTCTTGGCTCCATCCAAACGCTGCGGCCGCCTCGAAGCAGCGCTCGGCCTCGGCAAACCGGCGTTGGCGGCGGAAGACGCGGCCGAGAAGAAACTGCCGCTCGGCGGCCCCCGCCCGGGCCCGCGGCCCAGTCGGCTCCGCCCCTGCTGGCAGGCCGGCGCGGAGGAGCGCCTCGGCCTTGGCCCAGTCGTGGTCGGCGATCGCGCCGCGGATCGCCGACAGCGCTGCCGCTTCTCGGAGCCCAGGCCCCCACCAGGCAGCCACGGCGAGGAGAAGAGCGAGCAGGCCGAAGAGGAGACGGCGGCGCTTCAGCCCTGAGCCTGAGGCTCGTTCCTCACCCATGGCCCGCGCTCCCATCGACCGACGACTCAGTCCTTGAGATCGAACGTGAAGACGTTCTTTGCACCGTCGGTGGTCACCTCGGCGGAAAGGCCACTGGTGTCGGGGCGGCCGAACTTTGCCGGGATCTCCCCCTTCTCCACCTCCCCCTTCTTCTT
>CAJAYZ010000042.1 GCA_903949225.1 uncultured Planctomycetaceae bacterium | reverse complement strand
CGGCCTACATCCTCGACAACCCCAACGGCACGACCCTCTGCATCCCCACGGCCTTCTGCTCGTGGACGGGTGAGGCCCTCGACAAGAAGACGCCGCTCCTCCGCTCGATGCAGGCCCTCGACAAGCAGGCACGCCGCGTCCTTGCCCTCTTCGGGCACAAGGATATCGGGCAGGTCTCCGCGTCGTGCGGGCCGGAGCAGGAGTACTTCCTCATCGACCGCACCTTCTTCTTCGCCCGTCCCGATCTGGTGATGACCGGGCGGACGCTGTTCGGTGCCAAGCCGCCGAAGGGGCAGGAGTTCGAGGATCAGTACTTTGGGGCGATCCCCGAGCGCGTGCTGGCGTTCATGCTCGAGGTGGAGCGTGAGCTCTACAAGCTCGGCGTGCCGGTGAAGACGCGGCACAACGAAGTGGCCCCGGGGCAGTACGAGATCGCCCCGGTCTACGAGAATGCCAACATCGCCACCGACCACCAGCAGTCGATCATGCAGACGCTGACCCGCGTCGCCCAAAAGTACGGCATGTCGTGCCTCCTCCACGAGAAGCCGTTTGCCGGCATCAACGGCTCGGGCAAGCACGTCAACTGGTCGATGGGCTGCAAGCTCGGCAACCTCCTCGAGCCGGGTGAAACACCCCACGCCAACATGCAGTTCCTCGTGTTCTGCGCGGCGGTGATCCGGGCCGTCCATCTCCACGGCGATCTCCTCCGGGCGGTCGTGGCCCACAGCGGCAACGACCACCGTCTCGGGGCCAACGAGGCCCCGCCGGCGATCATCTCGATCTTCCTCGGCGAGCAACTCGCCGACGTCTTCGAGCAGATCGAGAAGGGGAAGGCAACCAGCTCAAAGTCGAGTGGCACCCTCACCGTTGGCGTCCACACGCTGCCCGGCCTGCCGCAGCACGCCGGCGACCGCAACCGCACGAGCCCGTTCGCCTTTACCGGCAACAAGTTCGAGTTTCGCGCGGTCGGGTCGGCTCAGTCGATCGCCGGGCCGCTCGTCGCGCTCAACACGATCGTCGCTGAGAGCCTCGACTACATCGCCAACGAGCTCGAAAAGGCCACCGGCGGCGACATGGTGAAGCTCCCGCAGGCGGTCGAGAAGCTCCTCCAGCAGATCGTCTCCGAGCACAAGGCGGTGATCTTCAACGGCAACGGCTACTCGCAGGAGTGGCACGACGAGGCGAAGAAGCGTGGGCTGCCGAATCTCAAGGCCACGCCCGACGCCCTCGCCGTGCTCGCCTCGCCGACGAACATCGCCCTGTTCGAGAAGTACGGCGTGCTGTCGGAGCGTGAGCTCCGCAGCCGCTACGAGATCTACATGGAGCGGTACTGCAAGGACATCAACACCGAGGCCCAGTCGGCGATCCAGATCGCGAAGACGATGATCCTCCCGGCGGCCTATCGCTATCAGGGCGAGCTCGTCGGCACGGCCCACAAGCTCAAGGAGATCGGCAAGACCGTCCACATGGGCACCCTCGACAAGCTCACTACGCTCGTCGGTGAGCTCGAAGCGGGCATCGGAGCCCTTGAGAAGGTGGCCGGCCATCACGGTGGCGGCGACATCGCGGCCGAGGTGGCTCACTTCCACGGTAAGGTCATTCCGGCGATGGTCTCGCTTCGCGAGACGGCCGATCAGATCGAGTCGATCCTCCCCGACGATCTCTGGCCGCTGCCGACCTATCGGGAAATGCTGTTCATCAAGTGAGCAGCACAAACTCAGGCACGCCCGACGGGGGGCCATCCCCCGTCGGGCCCCTCGATCCTTCGGCGCTTCCCCTGGCCATCAGGGCGGAGTGTGAGCGTCTTTCGCTCCCGCTCCCCGCGGGAGTCGAGGAAGGCATGGCCGCATACGCGACCCGCCTCTGGGACTGGAACGAACGGCTCAACCTCACCCGCCACACCGATGTCGAGCGGTTCGTGTCGCGCGATGTCGCCGATGCGGTCGCCGTCGCCGGCCATCTTGCCGCCGGCGAGCGGGTCCTCGATGTCGGCACCGGCGGGGGCGTGCCGGGCGTGCTCCTGGCGATCCTCCGCCCCGATCTCCGCGTCGAACTCTCCGACAGCGTGGCGAAGAAGGCGAAGGCCGTGCGGGCGATCGTGGCCGAGGCGGGGCTGTCGATCCCCGTCCATGAAGGGGCCGCGCAGGAGCTCGTGAGCCGGCGGGGCGAGAAGGATCGCTTCGACGCCCTCGTCATCCGCGCTGTGGCGCCGCTGATCAAGCTGCTCAACTGGTTTGAGCCACTGGCCGACCACTACGGGCGGATGCTGATCATCAAGGGACCGCGCTGGGAGGAGGAGAAGGGGGAGGCAAGGCACCGCGGTTGGGTCAAGAAAGTGACCGTGCGCCGCGTCGCGGCCTGGCCGATCCAGGGCAGCGACAACGAGAGCGTCCTCCTCGAGGTCCGCCGCAGGGAAACCCGCGAGCCGTCTCCCGCCCCCGCCTCATCTCATCCCCCCATCTCAT
>CAJAYZ010000041.1 GCA_903949225.1 uncultured Planctomycetaceae bacterium | reverse complement strand
GATCCCCTTCCAGTAGGCATTGAGGGCGAGCTGCTGATCAAACGGCGGGGAGTTGGTCATCACGGTATAGTCGCGGCTGTGATGGATCGAGAGTTTGCCGGCGACATACTCGATGATCGCCGAATCGCCAGAAGGATCGGAGATTGCCAGGTGGCCGACACCGGCCTCACCATTGGGGAGGATCGGGGCAAGAACCGTAAACGGCTCCTTCCGCAGCCCCTCCACCGCCTCGGCGACCGTGGCATACGAATCGAGCACGTATTGCGCCCAGCCGCCGATCGAGAGATTCGGCCGGCCAGCCACCGGCTTTCCGTAGTCGCTCTCGGCGAGATAGAGAACGTTGGCGACGAGCCCCTTCTCGTTCATGCCATCGACGGTGGCGATGCCGTAAAAGCTCACCGCCACCGAGCCATACTTGCTCGTCCACGCGAGACTCTCAGGCCCGGCATTCCCTTGCCGCTTCATCCCCCGCGGGAAGCACCAGATCTCGGAGGAGGGATCCTCCATCCAATCCATCGACCGCCCGACAATCACGCGCCCGTCGGCGAAGCGATGGAGGCAGCGGGTGCAGGCCGTGGCCGCCCCGCCGACGATCGCGACGGCCACGAGAGCCACAAGAACCGAGCGGCACAAACGCACACCTGACATGACTCTGGCGCCTCGAGAAGGGAATCAAGCTCACCGAGCGAGCCTCGGTGCGGACTGTTCGCTGCTTTTGATTCTCTCACCGGCCGTCGTTTTTTGCGACCATTTGGCGGCGTCCGCGGCGGGGCAGGGGAAACCATGGCAACGTCGTCGGCCGGGAACCAGCACAGCGAGAATCTCCTGGCTCGTTTCAAGTAGAATGTTGCTCTCCGAGCGAAGAATGGTTCCGACGGATGTTCCATGACTCCCACGGTATTCCGGGACGGCGAGTTTCGATTCTTTTTCTTCTCCCGTGAGGAGCAGAGGATCCACGTCCATGTTTCCCATCCGGACGGTGAGGCCAAGTTTTGGCTGACTCCGGATGTTCAATTGGCATCGCAGACGGGCCTTGCGTCCCATGTCCTCAACGAGGCGAAGCAACTCGTCGAGGATCACCTGGAGGAAATCGCCGATGCGTGGCACAGGCACTTTCCCGATTGAGGTCAGTCACGTTTCCCGGCACGGCTTCTGGATACTCGCCGGCGAGGAGGAACTCCTCCTGCCTTACGAGCATTTCCCGTGGTTCCGCCATGCATCGATCGACCAGATCATGAGCGTGGAGCGACCGACCGCCGACCACCTCCATTGGCCGCTTTTGGACATCGACTTGAGTCTTGATTCCATTCGGGATCCAGCGGCCTTTCCCCTCGTGGCAAAGTCGCCATCGTGAGCACTTCCCTCGGACGATGATCGAATCGAGCGGGCCATTCCCGTGGAGCCCTGCCATGGCCCGGTCGATCACCATCAGCCTACCGGTCACCGACCCGGCCGTCTCGAAGGCTCTTCTCGGCGAGCGGCTCTGAGCCCCGCCCTCACCGGCGCCACAGCAGCTGCATCGACAGCCCCGGCCCCGGGTCAAACTCGACAACGTCGGTGCGGCCCGAGGTGAAGCTCGCCCCCTGGAAGAGCTCGCGGTCAAACAGCCAACTGGCCAGCGCCTCGATCGTGAACCCGCCCCCGAGCTTCCGCTCGATGCCGACGGCCGCACGCTGATCGAAGACGAAAAACCGTTCGTCGTCGATGATCCGATCGGCGAGGAAAAAGATCTGTGTGTCGGTCCGATAGAACGCGATCAGCGCCCAGTCATCACCGAGCCGGCGGCGGGCCTCGACGTTGGCGTTCACGAGCGGAAAATAGGCCGCCGTGATCGTCCACGCGTCGTCCGGCCGCCACTCGAGCGATGCCGGCAGGCCGAGCTTGGCCTCAAACGTCTCACTCGGTCG
>CAJAYZ010000040.1 GCA_903949225.1 uncultured Planctomycetaceae bacterium | reverse complement strand
GGCCGGCAAACGCCGGGATCGACGCCATGAGAATCCTTTTACGGGGGAGCGATCGCAGGGACGACGCGGCCTCTTGGCCGGTTGTGTCGCTTTGCTGCCTGGGCTTGATCGCCGCGATTGCTGTTGGGAGCGGCCGAGCGGAGGGGCAGGTGGCGATCGAGGTCGAACTGGCCCCATCGGAGGATGCACCTCCCGACACCACGGCGCCTGCCGCGCCCGAGGATCCCACCCCGGCAGTGGCGGCAGCCGAGGAGGTGCCCCTGACGCCTGAGGCGGCGGCCCGGCAGCAGATCGAGCAGATGGCCGCGCAGTACGAGCCGATGCTCATGCGGGTGCTCCAGGACGACCTCGAACTCCTTCGCACGCTCCATGGCGATCTTCCCGTCGAAGCGCGGCGGTCGATCGTCGCGGCGGGCGAGGAGGCCGTGAAGGAGGGGGCGCTCGCTTTCAGTGAAGCGATGAACACCCCAAACGCGGTGCCCGCCCCTCCTCAAGGTGTGGCCGACGGATTCTTCGGTGCCGTCGGAAGGGCGTTCGGTTTGCCGATCCCCGAGGAGCCTGCGAGGAGTGGCGACGGGGCAGAGAAAGCTGAAACCAAGAAGAAGCGGATCGATCCCTGTCGACTCGTCAGCGACGCCGTGGCCGCGAGCCTCGTCGAGCAGATCGGAGAGGAACACGGAGCCGATTTTCGTGATCAGCTCTCGAAACGTGAGCAGCGTCACCGGGCGGCGACCGTCCGCCGCCTCGTCGGGATCTTGGACGACGACTTGCATCTCTCTGCCAAGCAGCGAGAGGCGATTGAGACAGCGATCGGGGAGAAGTGGAACGAAGGGCTGGCGATGGCCCTCGATCACCAGATGGAGTTCAACGGCCGCAAGATCTATCCCGGGCTGCCGTACGTGCGCGTGCTGCCCCACCTCACGCCGGCACAGCAATCGAAGCTGGGCGACGGAAGGCAGGGCCAGCAGTTCATGCGATCGAATCGACAGGCGATGATGCAATCGCGGTTTTTCAGGCGCGCAAACCTCGCCCAGCAGGCGGAGCGGGATCCATGGTGGTTCGAATGATGCCCTCGACGACCGTGAGTTCGCAGGCTGGAGCGTGGCGCACGACGCTGGTCGTCGTGGCGCTCCTGGGAGCCCTCCTTGCCGACCGGCCGCTCCTGGGGAGTGATGACACGGTCGGCGAGGAGAAGGAAGCCCAGCAGCAACAAAACCATTTCCAAACCATCGCGCTTGATCAGCAGATGCAGCAGATGCTCGGGGACGGAAGTGGTCGCGGGATTGAGGGCGTGCGCACCAAAGCGATGGCGATTCTGGAGCTTGAGATCGACAGCCTCGACGAAGCCTGTGGCTTGAGTGATGCCCAGCGCGACAAGCTCACCCTCGCCGCCCGCCTCGAAGCTGCCGCGGCGATGCAGCTCTTTGCGGCCTTTCAGCGTCGGTATTCGGGGCGCACCGTCGACTTCCAGACGCGTGAGGGGCAGGAAACGTGGCAGCAGTTTCATCGGGAACTCAACGAGATCCAGGGGGCCACCTCCCGGTCTGGCAGCGCGCGGCATCTCCCCAGCAGGGTCGTCGGCAGTTTGCTCGACGACCGCCAGCGAGTCGTGTGGCAGGCAGAAGCGGCCTCGCGCCGGGCCTCCCAATGGCGGCGGTTCATGGACGGGGGGCTTGCGATCCTCGAGTCCTCTGCGGGAATCACCGACCGGCAGCACGTGGCGCTCGTCGCAATGCTCATGGAGGATCCACCGCGGATCGACATGGCAAAGGCCCGGGAGGCGTTCGGGGACCAAAATCCGTTTCTCTGCTGGTATGCGCTGTCGCGCCTCGACAAGGACCGGCTCGAGGCGATCTTCGACGCCCGCCAGTGGGAGAAAGTCAGCACGATCGTCAGGCAGGGGGAGCAGTGGGAGCCCCAGATCGACACCATGAAACTGATCGAGGAGTGAGGGGATGAATCGATCTGTGGGGATGGTGAACAGGGGGCGGAGCTTCGCTCTCCGACTGGCGAT
>CAJAYZ010000039.1 GCA_903949225.1 uncultured Planctomycetaceae bacterium | reverse complement strand
TGATCGCCCCCTCGAAGACGAGGGGCTCGAGCTGGGCGCGGGCGGCGTAGGTGGCGGCCGACCAGCCGGCCGGGCCGCTGCCGATGATCACGAGCCTCTCGCGGCGGACGTTGCTTGCAGCCATGGGGAAAACTCCTCGGGGCGGGGGGTGTGCGGGGGGCGGGTGGCGGAATCGACACGGGCGCCCGGCCGACGGCATGATGGTAGCGGCCGCGGGCGATCGGGGAACCGCCCGCAGGCTTTTGCGATGTTCCCGAAGTTTGAGAGGTCGCCGGTCCCCATGAGCCTCCTTGCCATCCTCCTCCCGGTCGCCGCGATCCTCCTCCTGGCCTACAGGATCTACGGGGGGATCCTCGCCCGGCTGTTCCGGCTCGATGGAAATGCCACCACCCCGGCGGTGGCCCTCCGCGACGACGTCGACTACGAGCCGATCTCCCCCGGCCTCCTCCTCGGCCAGCACTTCTCGGCGATCGCCGCCGCCGGCCCGATCGTCGGCCCGATCCTCGCCGGGGTTGCCTTCGGCTGGGCCCCGGCGCTCGCCTGGATCCTCCTCGGCAGCATCTTCATCGGCGGCGTCCACGACTTCGCCGCGCTGGTCGCCAGCGTCCGCCACAAGGCCCGCTCGATCGCCGAAGTCGTCCGCGACCACATGAGCCGGCGGAGCTACATCCTCTTTCTGTCGTTTGTGTGGATCGCGCTGGTCTACATCATCGTCGCCTTCACCGACATCACCGCCTCGAGCTTCGTCGGCTCTCAGGTGCTCGAGAATGGCACGTCTGTGTCGGGGGGCGGGATCGCCTCGTCGAGCCTCCTCTATCTCATCCTTCCGCTCGTGATGGGCGCGTGCATGCGATACTTCAAGATGCCGATCTGGCTGGCGACGGCGATCTTTGTGCCGCTGGTCGGGTTTGCGATCTGGGCCGGTCAGCGGATTCCCTTCGATCTCGGCGCCACCCTCGGCACGACCGACGCCAGTGCCCAGAAGATCTGGGGCGTGTTGCTGCTCGCCTATTGTCTCGTGGCGGCGCTTGCGCCCATGTGGCTCCTCCTCCAGCCGCGTGGCCACCTCGGTGGCTGCTTTTTGTATGTAGCGCTGTTTGGCGCTGCGATCGGGCTGATCCTTTCCGACAAGCTCGTGGCGGGGGATTCGCAGATCCGCTATCCGGCGTTCACGGCCTGGACGTCGAAGTCCGGGTCGCTTGTGCCGATGCTCTTCATCACGATCGCCTGCGGCGCCTGCTCCGGCTTCCATTCGCTGATCGCCTCGGGCACGACGAGCAAGCAGCTCAAAAACGAGCTCGACGCCCGGCCGATCGGCTACGGCACGATGCTCCTCGAAGCGCTCGTGGCAACGGTCAGCCTGTGCTGCGTGATGGTACTCCCGGCGGGGGATCCGCGCACCTTGCAGCCGCCGAACTTCGTCTATGCCCTCGGCATGGGGCGCTTTCTCGAGATCCTCGGAGTGCCGACGGCTCTTGGCGTCTCCTTCGCCCTGATGGCGTTCACGACCTTCGTCTACGACACGCTCGACGTCTGCACGCGGCTGGGCCGCTACATCATCCAGGAACTCACCGGGCTCTCCGGAAAGGCCGGCGCTTGGCTCGGCACGGGGCTCACGGCCGGCGCCCCGCTGTTCTTTCTCTTGCGCCCTCATCTCGACGCCGCCGGCAATCCCGTCCCTGCCTGGAAGACGTTTTGGAATCTCTTTGGGGCGAGCAATCAGCTCCTGGCGGCGCTCACGCTCCTCGGGATCACCGTCTGGCTGTGGCGGACGCG
>CAJAYZ010000038.1 GCA_903949225.1 uncultured Planctomycetaceae bacterium | reverse complement strand
ATGGAGGGGCCGGACGCAGAGCGAAGCCGGGGCGTCTTCACTTGCTAAAGCGTCTTCACTTGCTAAAGCGTCTTCACTTGCTAAAGCGTCTTCACTTGGCAGCGGGAGCCGACGGTTTCCCCTGAAGCCTGAGTTTTTCGAGCCTCGACAGGGGCTTCTCCGGTACCGGGGGCGGGGCAGCGGGAGCAGCAGGCGCGGCGGCTGCGTCGGCCGCCGGGGCCGGCTCCGGAGGAGCTGGCGGGGGTGCAGTGGGGGCGGCGACCTGAATCTCTGCCCCACCGCCGCGCATCGCGACCGGTTCACCGGCGACGGTCGCCACCATCTCGACAAACGGCGTCTTGTGATTGCCGACAGGCGTCTTGTCGGAGGTCTTCACTTGGAACACGAGTTCGGTCGTGTCCTTCGTGAACTTGAGCTCCTCCGCCGAAGTCTCCGGCGGCAGCCCCTGGAGCCGAGCCGTCGCCTCCCCTTCGAACGGCACCTTCTGTTCGAACGTGCAGACGACCTGGGCGACCTGCCCCTGCTCGCACGACGCACGGGCAAGCGTGGCGACGGTGTACGGGTCGACGACCTCGAGTGTCGCCAACTGCGACGCCGCCCACGCCGGCCCACCCGCATCCGCCTGGGCAATGCAGTAAACGGGCCAGACTCCCAGGGCGGCATTGCCGTCGGCATTGAGCGTGTAAAGGCCTTCCGTCTGATCGGCCGGGATCGTGATGCTCGGCCCCGCCCCGACGCCGGGCGAGCGGAACGGGAACTCCACCGTGACCGGCTGCGCGAATCCCTCGCCCCGCTTCACAACCACTTTGAGATTCATCGTGCCGTTGCGGGCCAGTGGCGCCTTCGGCTGAACGATCTCGAGGTGGAACGGCAATGGCTCGACGACCGCCGTCGCGAGCTTGTCGACCTTCGCCCCGTAGTAGACGGCGTTGTTCGGCTGCCCGAGAACGAAGTCGGCAAAGTTCTCGAAGGCTCCCCGCACCTTGACATTGTCATCCTTGGGACGAGCTTCGAGCGACACCAAGCCCCCCGCCAGCGGCGCGTCGGCTGTCGCCTCGAAGACCACCGGCATCTGCGACACCGCGCCCGGCATCTCGCGAAACACGGCCGTCATTCCGGCGGGAAGCGCACCGGGCTCGAGGACAAGATCGCCGCCGAAGTTCGTGCGGGCCGCATTGACGAGCACCGCATATCGATTGCCGCGCGGCACCATGATCTGTTGACGGGTCTGCGAATACCGATCGATCCGCGGGATCGAGAGCGTCAGCGACGGCGTCACCGGCTGGAGTTCGACGCGGTAGACGAAATCGGGGCGTCCGCGGCCGAGGTGATCGGTGACACGGATGACGTACTGCCCGTCCTCCGGCACCTCGAACCTGAGGTAGGAATCGGGCCCCCGGGAATCGTCGTTTCCGGCGATCCCTGCGCCATCGGCCCGGAGAATGTTGACGACCGGATCGAGACCGCTGCGGATCCGCCGCGCGAAACATTCGACCTCGAATACCTGCCCCTTGGTCGCCGCGAACCGGAAGCAATCGACGTCGCCATCGGTGCCGACGATGCCATTGAAGGCAAGCGTCGATTCGCCGGTGGTCGCCTCAGCCGGGGCGTTGTTCGGCTCGACCTCGAGGAGGTTGCCGAATGGAGTGATCCGAAACGGGATCGAGGATGGGCAGATCCCGTTGGCGTCCTTGGCAAAGAGGGGGAGAACGGCTCCCGTCGCCGGTACGGCCACCTCCTGCATGATCGGTCCGGCGGCATCGCCGAGGAATGTCACCGACACCGTTTCCCCCGCCTTGCCCCCCGCCGGGTAGACGGCCGTCGGCCGCGGGAAGGTGCCGACATGGAGACGGTAGCGGCAGTTGCCGTCGCCGGCATAACTCGTCTCCCGAACCTGCACGTAGTACGTTCCCTCCTCGGGGGCAACGAAGCTGAGCACGCCATCCTGCTGCGCCACCGGCGAATCATCCGCCGTCGCCACTTCGAACCGCTTCGAGTCGAGGATCGACACCGCCGGATCGAAGAGATAGCTCCCCAGCCGGAGTGCCTCGACATCGACTCCGAGCCGCTGCCCCTTGGCGAGCTTCACCGCGTAGAGATCGACATCCTCGTTCTCCACCACGCCATGGACGGTGACGTTGAGGTCGAGGGCCTGCGCCTCTTGGAGCGAGCCGTTGGGCTCCTTTTCGTCGGCGACCGGCAGGGCACCGATGCGGACGGAACGAAAGTCAGAGATCCCCGACTTGCAACGGATCTGGAGCAATTGCTCCCCGAGCGGGTAGTCGTCGGGAACGAAGACCGTGGCCTTGATCGTGTTGTCGTCGACCGGCGTGATCGCGCGGACCGCCAGCGGCGTCGTCACCGCAAGCCCAACCGGCGCGTGGAAGAGAATCTCTTCTGCATCCTTGAGCCGTGCCCCTTGGAGCGTCAGTTCGCGCTCGCCGCCCCGCTGCACCCCGCGCGGCAGGATGATGCTCAACTGCGGATAGGACGCTACCGCCACGTCCGTCGCTGCAGCGGCGCCCACCGCCGTCAGCATCGCCACCACCAGTCCCCTCACCGACAACCGGGACCGACAGGCATGAGGCATCGTTTTCCGGGCGGAACGAGGTCCGCCGCTGCTCCTGGGGTGCGGGCGGCAAGGGGCCGCTTCAATCATGGCGCGTTGTCGCGGAGGCATTGGTCCATGCGACGACCGCCCAAACACAGCGCTCGGACGCCGGGCGTCGGCCGGTGAACGGCCGCGCCTGAGACGTCAGGCAATCAGCTCCTTGCGGACCTTGCCGCCGTCGACAATTTCGATCGGACGGTCGCCAGGAGCCATCAGCTCCTTGTCGGCCACGATGCCCAGCCGGTCATAGATCGTGGTGGCCCAATCCTCCACGGTGAGCGGATCGTCTTCCGGTTCACTCGCGGTGGCATTGCTCGAGCCGTAGACGATGCCCTGCTTGAGGCCGCCACCTGCCATGACGACGCTGAACACCTTCGGCCAGTGGTCGCGGCCTGCGGTGGCGTTGATCTTCGGGGTCCGCCCGAACTCCGAGCAGACGCAGACGAGCGTGGTCGCGAGCAGGCCGGTCCGGTCAAGATCGCGGATCAGCGACGCAAAGCCCTGATCGAAGGCGGGCAACTGCCCCTTCATCGAGCCGGCGATGTTGTCGTGCATGTCCCAGCCGCCGTAGGTCATGGTGACAAACCGCACGCCCGACTCCACCAACCGGCGGGAGAGGAGCATCCGCATCCCAGCCTGATTGCGGCCGTACTCGTCCTTGATCGCGTCCGATTCCTTCGTCATGTCGAAGGCCTCGCGGGCCTTGTCGGAGCTGATCATGCTGTAGGCACGGTCGTAAAAGGTGTCGAGTGCATCGAGCGAGTCACTCTTTTCCTTCTCGCGGAAGTGCTCATTGACGACGTCCAGCATCCGCCGCCGCTTGTCGAATCGGGGGACGTCGACGCCGCTCGGCAGGCTCAAGTCCTTGACCTGAAAATTGCCGTCGGCCGGGTCGCTCCCGAGGCTGAAACCGGCGTACGAGGAGCTGAGATAGCCCGTCCCGGCAAATTCGTTGGGCTGATTGGGGATGCAGACGTACGGGGGGAGATTGTGGCGGGGACCGAACTCGTGGGCCACCACCGATCCCATGCTCGGGTACTGCAGCGCCGGGCTCGGCCGGTAGCCGGTGAACATGTTGTGCGTGCCGCGCTCGTGGGCCGCTTCGCCGTGGGTCATCGAGCGGCAGATGGCGAGTTTGTCGGCCACCTTGGCGGTGTGGGGAAGAAGTTCACCCATCCGAATACCGGACACATTCGTCTCGATGCTCCCCAGCGGCCCGCGATATTCGACCGGGGCATACGGCTTGGGATCGAACGTCTCCTGATGGGCCATGCCACCGGGAAGGAAGATGCAGATCACCGACTTCGCCGTACCCTCGTGGCTGGCGTAGTTCTTGATGTCGCCCCGCGCCTGCTGCATGCGGAAGAAATCGCCGAGGGAGAGGCCGAGGCCCCCGACAACGCCAACCGAGAGAAACCCACGCCGGGCGAGTTCGTTACCAGTGCACTTCATGGACGCCGACTCCTCTTGACTGCGGTACCGCGAATCAAGGGGAATTGTGACACCCATTTCCGGGGATGTCGAGCGCCTACCCCCTCGATGGTTGGACGAGCCTCCGCTGGTGGGCCCGTCACAAAACCCTCGGCATGCCGCCGCAAAAGCTTTGCACACAACGACTTAAAAGCCATCGGCACGAGCGCCGCGGGGGCGATCGTGCCGATGGAGATTAAGTCGCACAGCTCGGGGATTTTGACCGCTTCCCCGGACTACCGCTCCGCAGGGAGGTCGCGGATCACGTTTCGCCAGTGGGTGACGGTCGCGTCGGAGCGGGTTTGAGCGTCTCCGGCGGTGACGCGGAGGCAACGCATGGCATTGAGCACCACCCCGGTGTGAAGGAGGATGTCGCGCATCCGGTCATCGTCGCCATCCGGTCCGATGGTCGCGTTGCCGTCGACGAATCCATTCCGTTGCTGGAGGACGCCGATCCTTGCGACGTACTCGACCCACGGCTCGAGCAGATCGACAAACCCGGCAACGTCGGCGGCTGCCGCGGCCGCCAGCGGCTCCTCGAATCGAGAAAGCTCCGATCCCGTCGACTGCTTGGTCTGGACGAGCATCCGCGACGCCTGCTTTGGCAGCAGGCTGAACACGGCGACATCCTCGCCGATGCCGATCGTCGGCTCGATCTGGTCGTCGAGACCAGCCTGGGGAACGGCGAACGTCCAGAGGGCGCCCCCATCGATCTTCGACTTGGAGGGCTCAGGGATCCGGTAGCCGTCCGGCACCGACTCCGGATTGAGCGTGCGGATCTCCTCGACGAGATCATCGGCGAGGGCGAACAGGTCGGAGAGCCCCTCGCGGAAGAGCTTCGGGTCGTCGAGTTTCACGGCGAACGCCGGGGCGACGATCGGCAACGGCTCCGCGGAGGCCGGGATCGAATCTTGCAGCCGCTTCGCCTTCTCCTTGCCGTCGACCACGAAGGCCGCCTGCCCATCGGCCACCGCCGGGAGGATCTTCGTCCGCAGCGTCGCCACGAGCCGTTCGGCCAGGGGCACGAGTTGCTGGCTGGCCTGTTCAAACCGTTCGCGATCATCGTCGTCCGCCTTGACGAGGAGATTCTTCCGGAAGAATGACCACGCCATGTTCCCCCAGTCGACGAAATCGTCGAACTGATCGGGGGGCGCCTTGGCCCGAGTGACGATCGAGAGGAGCGGCGATCCCCCGGTGTGGCCGAGCAGGTCGAGCCGCTTCGAACCATCGAGAACGCCGTTGCGGGTCCAATCCCAGCCATACCCCTCATAACCTTGGTCGGTGAGGAACGAGTAGCCGAGGGCCGGGCCGGGAATCGGGAGGCGACGCTTGTAGCCAGCCGCCATCTTCTCGAGCATCTCCCGGGCCTCGCGGGCGGCACCCTCAGGAAGCCCGGCCGAGTCGGCCAGCGTGTCGGAGAGTTCGGCGAGCTGCTCGAGATCGGCCGCGGAGGGGGCGACAGCCCGGGCGAGGGCCTCGCTGACATAGGAGATGCCGGTGATCCGTTCGTCGCGGTGCTCGCGGAGCGGCTCGAACGGCTTCGTCGACGCCAAGCCTTTTTCCTCGGCCCCGGCAACGACGAGCTTCCCGAGATGATCGGCGGAATCGCCGATCGAGAGGATCACCCGATCGCCGATCAGCCCGATGGCGATGACGAGATCGAGCTCCTGGAGCTTGCGGCGCACCTTGTTGAGATCGCCATCGTCGATCCCGTCCTGATCCTGGAGCACCTGCCTCCAAGGGACGAGTCCGCCGTCGATCGTCAGCGTCACCACCTCGCCGCCGGCAATCTCTTGACGTTGGAGGGCATCGGCGAAGGCGGGGTTGGTCTGCGTGATGAGCTTGAGGAGAACCTCGATCCGCTTGATCTGCGACGTCGCCACCTGGGGCTTGTCGGTCTTGAAGCCCCACACGAGGTCGGGAACGACGATCTTGTCGGCGTTGTCGGCGACCGCCTGGAGGACCATCCGCGCCGTCAGCTGATCGCCCGTCCCGGCGGTGTTGAGCTCAAACTCCTCGATCTCAGCCACCTGACGCCGCACCGGCACGACCTTCAGGCCGCGGTCGACCGAAGACCCGTCGTCGTCGTTGTCGTCATCATCGTCGTCGTCCATTTCGAGCCGATCGAGCTCGAGGCGATCGACCTCGATCCGCCCCGGCACGCCGCCGCGCGACATCTGGAGGACATTGGCCGCGTTCTGGGCCTGCTGGACTTTCTGGACGAGTTCCAGGAACGTGATGCAGGAGGGCTCGCCGTAGAGGAACGTGTCGGTCGCGATCATGTCGCGGAGGAGTTCCACCGCCTGCTGGTTCTCGGGGAGTTGGAGATACGTGTCGAGCATCGACAGGGGGCTACCAGGCTGAAGCTTCTGCTCTTCGAATTGTTCGAGCGCCTGGACCACCGCGGGCAACTTGCGGATCGACGCGAAGGCGTTGCTGCGGAGGACGAGATCGATCTGTTCCTGGAGTCGCAGCGTCGCCGAGACGAAGGCAGCGTCCTTGGGGATCATCGACACGCCCCCTTCGAGCGCATCGGCGCCGCGGGCGGCCCCCACCAGCGGCAGGCAGGCGAAAAGCGCGAGGCACAGCCGGCTGCCAACACGGCGCGCGGCCTGCGGAACGGCGGAGGCATGGCGGACGACGGCCATCGTGGATCCTTTCACTGGGAACGTGGCGGAGCCTGGATTCGATCCGGCACGCCGGACCCTTGTGGACTAGGATATGGCAAACCGGACCGGCGGGGAAACCTGAATCCGCCGCGGAATCCCCCTTGGCAACAGAGCCGTGCGGATCGGCACCACCCAGATCGTCGACACGTTCGCCGAGGCGTTTCGGCTGCGGTACACCCGGTTGATCGTCACCGCCCATGACGAGCATTGGCTCGACGCCGCCGTCCGGGCGGCCTGCGGCTATGGCACGAGCGTCCTGGGCTGCGACGCGGAAATCGGGGTCGAGGGGTGGCTCCCCCCCGACGAGACCCCAGATGGCCGGCCGGGGGCTTCGATCCTCGCCTTCTCCTTTTCAGTGGAAGGCGTCGCCAAGGCGATCGCCAACCGCACGGCCCAGTGCCTGCTCACCTGCCCGTCCTCCGCGGTCTTCGACGGCCTGCCGGCGGCGGTCGACCGGGCACCGCTCGGCAGCCACGTGCGGTACTTCGGCGACGGCTTCGAGAAGACGAAGGTCATCGACGGCCGGCGCTATTGGCGGGTGCCGGTGATGGATGGAGAGTTCCTCGTCGAGGAGACCTGCGGGGTCGAGAAGGGGGTCGGCGGGGGAAACTTCATCCTCCAGGGGACAACGCTCGACGGCACCCTCGCCGCGGTGCGCCGAGCCGTTTCCGCGATCGAGCGCTGCCCGGGGGTGATCGCCCCGTTTCCAGGGGGCGCTGTGCGGTCGGGGAGCAAAGTCGGCTCCCGCTACGAGGGGCTGCGGGGCTCGACGAACGAGGCCTTCTCCCCGGCGCTCGTCGGTCGGGTGGTGACGGAGTTGCTGCCGGGGGTCGCAGCGGCCGTGGAGATCGTCATCGACGGCATCGATGAGACGACCGTCGGCCAGGCCATGGCGGCCGGCATCGAAGCGGCCGTCGGCCCGGAACTCCTGGCCGTCTCCGCGGGCAACTACGGTGGCAAGTTGGGGAAGTTCCACTT
>CAJAYZ010000037.1 GCA_903949225.1 uncultured Planctomycetaceae bacterium | reverse complement strand
GATCTCGAGCGGTTGGCTGTCGGCGTTGTCGATCACGATCTCGAAGTCGGGGAAGCGAGATTCCGGGATCGTGATGGCAAGCTCCTCCGAGTTGATCCCGCGGAGATCGATGCGGTGCATACGGGCTGACCCGAGGACCTGCGGTGGGCGGCTGCCGGCCTCACGATTCCTGGTCGCGGGCGGCGGAGCTTCCACCCGGGCAGGCCTACCGAAGTTTCGATCGGCCACCGAGAGCCGCAAGCTGGTGATCGGTTGCCGATCGCTCGTCACACGCACCCGCGTCCGCTTCTCCTTCGGTTCTTCCTCGACGCGGAACTCCGCGATCGGCATCTCGATGCCGTCGGCGACCTTGATCTCAGCCGCGTCGTCGACATGCCAGGCCTGGATCGAGTCGATCCGAAACGGCTGACGCTCGACGATCGTCTTTTCCTTCCGACTCGTCTCGGCACTGCCCTCGAGGGTGCGAACGACCTCGGAGAGGGTCGACTGCTGCTCGATCGTCGGCTCGTCGACGGTGATTCTCCAGGTACCGCCGGCGGAGCGCCGCTCCGCCTTCGGCAAGGGCACGTCGAGTTGGCGGGTATCCATGAACTGCGAATAATCGAAGAGGAGGAGGTCACTGCAGATCGGCTGCCAGGCCCCGGCCTCGTCGAGCCGATGCACCTCGACACGCTGCTCGAAGTTGCGAATCGGTGTCTCGATCCGGAAGCCGTCGATCGTGACGGGGTGTATCGCGGGGTCGATCGTAAACTCGATCTGGAGGCCGCCGCCCGGCAGCGGCTTGAGCCGCGGTTGCTGAACAGGAAACGAACGTCTCACCGTCCGCATCTTCACGACCGCCGCCCGACGGACCATCCGCGACACTTCCTGCCCGGCGCCATCGATGACGCGAAGGTCGGGAAATCCGGTTTCGGTCGCCGCCGCCACGTCGGCATCGAGGCGGACGGCGACGAGCTCTTCCCCCCCGGACGCGTCGGCAGCGATCGGGCGCCGATAGCGGAGCTGATCGACCGGGGCGGCGTGGGCATGGTGCAGGCCGAGCGCGGCGAGGGCCACGACGAGGAGGCGGAGGCGAGGGAAATGGCCGGTCATGCGTCGTTCTCCGTGTCGAGATGGTCTGTCGCGGTTGGCTCGGAGCCGCCGGCTCCCGAAGACTTCGCCGGCTCAACCGAAAACGCCTCGCGGAAGCGGAGGTAGAGGAAGGAGCCGAGGAGGAGGAGAACTCCGAGGATCAGGAAGGCGACGATCCGGTAGAAGGAATCGAGGCTGTCGAGGTCGCTGGTGAACACCTTCACCGCGACGGTTGCAAACAGGGCGAGGCCACAGTAGCGGAGGGTGGAGAGTCGGTAGCGGATGCCGACCACGAGGAAGACGAGGGCGAAAAGCGCCCAGGTGATCGACACGCCGCCGGCCCGGAGGCCGGGGGCGAACGATGTGAGGAACGAATTGACCTCCAGGGTGCTCCAGACGAGAAGCATGGCGACGGCGGCGACGGCCGAGACCTTTCGGAGCGTAGCGAGTGGCTTCGAGGTGGTGGCCAGGGCGGTGATGGCGACGAGGAAACCGGTGACCGCCCCGAAATCGACCAGCCGCATCAGGGCCGCGTGGCCTGACCAGGCTCCGTCGTAGACGAAGTCAGGGTCGAGACCCCACGACGGCAAATCCCACAGGAAGACTTTCAGGAACACGGCAGCGACCGCGGCGACGAAGAGGGGAATCCCGATCGCCTCCCCCCACCCCCGGATCCGAGTGAAGAGGAACATCGCCCCACCGATCCAGAGGATCGTGAGCATCGGCAGGCGGAGCGGCATGTGGAGGAAACCGACGGTGCGGTCGACCTCGAGGTGGAGGTAGATGACCGTCATCGCGACGATCGCAGCCACCGCGACCTCGGCAAACGACGGGAGCGGCACAGCCCCGATGTCGTTGCCCGCCACGATCGGCAGATCGCGGTCGGCCAAGCCGGCCGCTTCAGCGGCGGCCGCGCGCCTGAAGAACCAGGCCGCGATCCCGAGGCTCGCGATCGGGATCCCGAAGGAGACAATCCGGCCGAGGAGGGTGAGGGCGAACTCGCCCAACGGCATGTCATCGACCGCGCTGCCGGGCCGGAACGCCCCCCCGAGATCGAGGACGAAGAACCGGCAGAGGACGAGCCCCAAGACGGCGCTGGCGGCGAGCCGCAGGAACCGGCTTCCGAGCCGTTCGGCCATCCAGAGCATGATCACCGCCTGAATCGCCCAGCTCGCGGTCACCCACTGGCGGGAGAGGACGAGCGGCATCGTGATCGTGACGAAGAACGACGCGAG
>CAJAYZ010000036.1 GCA_903949225.1 uncultured Planctomycetaceae bacterium | reverse complement strand
CGGGATCCTCATCCTCGGGTCGGTCGTGCTTGTCGTCACCGGCGGTGAGGCTCTCTACGCCGACATGGGGCATTTCGGACTCAAGCCAATCCGCCTCGCCTGGAGCGTGCTCGTCCTGCCGGCGCTCGTGCTTGCCTACCTGGGGCAGGGAGCGCTCATCCTCCGCGACCCGTCGGCCGCCGCGGAGCCCTTCTTCCGCATGGTGCCCCTCGGGGCAGCCACGTGGGCGCTGGTCATCCTCTCGAGCCTCGCCACCGTGATCGCCTCACAGGCCCTCATCTCCGGCGCGTTTTCGCTGACGCGGCAGGCGATGCTCCAGGGCTTCCTCCCCCGAATGACGATCCGCCACACGGCCGCCGACAACGAGGGGCAAATCTATATCCCCGAGGTCAACGCCCTCTTGGCGATCGGCTGCCTGGCGCTCGTCCTCACCTTCCGTGAGAGCGTCAAGCTCGCGGCCGCGTACGGCATCGCCGTCACCGGCACGATGGCGGTCACCTCGATCCTCTACTACCTCGTCGCCCGCTATAACTGGGGCTGGGGAAAGTGGGGAAGCATCGGCCTCCTCGCCTTCTTCCTCGCGCTCGACATCCCCTTCCTTGCCGCCAACCTCTTCAAGTTTTTCGACGGCGGCTATGTGCCGATGCTCATCGGATCGGCATTGATTGCGGGCATGCTCATTTGGAGCCGCGGCAGGACGGCGGTTATCGACCGCTATTCAAGGCAATACGGCTCTTGGGAGAAGGAGTGGCCGCGCTTGAAAAGCCACGTGGTCTCGCGGGTTCCGGGAGGAGCCGTGTTTCTGGCTCCGAGCGCTGCCCACCTCCCTCCGTTGCTGGTTCATCACGTCGAGTTGACGAGGGCGATCCAAGAGACGGTGGTGCTGCTCACGGTTACGGAAGTGCCGACGCCGGAGGCGGCTGCCACCGAGCGTGCCGAGGTGCAGCAACTCAGTGACGGCTTCTGGCGAATCAACTGCCGATTCGGCTACATGGAGGAGCCGCTCGTGGTCCCCGTGCTCACGACGATCGTGGCCGCGCATCGGATTCCGATCGACGTCGCTGCCGCCACCTATTTCATCGGCCACGCAACGATCGTCGCCGGATCGGGAGGATGGATGTCGCACATCCCCGAGGCGATCTTCGCCTATCTCAAGCGCAACGCCGTCCAAGAAGAGCGCCGCTATCAGGTGCCCCCCGATCGTGTCATCGAGGTGGGGGAGCAGATCTCGTTGTAGCAACCGCAAGCAGCCCGACGTCTTCGTGTTCACAAGCACAATTCCGTTCGCCAGCCCCTCACCACCTCTGGGAGCCCATCCATGCCTCAAGATACGTTTGCCTCACTCTGGAACAACGCCAAGACAACCTTTGGGCAGCAGTCCGAGGGCCGAAAGAAGCCGAGTGAAAAAGCGCTCGGGTTTTTCCGCAAGTCCACTGGCTTGGCCAAAGCAGCCGCGGACCTCGACAAGGCGCTCGCTGGGGTCGAACCAGAGAACCTGCAGAAATCAGCCGAGGCCGCTCTCGCTGCCTTCGAAGCGGCAAAAACCGCTTACTTGAAGACACTTACAACAGCGCTCAAACGCGAAGCGGAATCGCCAGCCTATAAGACGGCATGCCGAAACCTCGAGAAAACGCTCAATGAGATGCCGAAGTTGTTTCAATCAAATCGTGAAGCACGCGTCCGCGAAGTCCTCGACAAAAAGCTCAGTGAGCTCCTTAAAAAAGGCGTTCTCGACAGCAAGTCTCTGAAGCGAAGCGACTGGCTCGAAGACATCCAGGGCAAATCGAAAGCGGCACTGTCGGCGATCAAGTCCGGCACACTTCCCAAGGGGAAAGACCTGGAAATTCTTAAGGCCAGCTTCACGGCGGCCAAACAGGAATTGCTCGGGTTCGAAACGAATGTTGTCCCTGTGGTCAACAAGTACTGCCAGATGTTCGGCGTGACAAAGGTCGAGAGACTCCCCAGCTCACCCGACGTCAGTGGACCGGGTTCGCAGTTGTCTAACATGTACGCCTACTACAAAGAATTCAAGAAAGCGGACATCCAGTCCGTCATCGATGCCTGGGAAGAGGCCAGGTCACGACT
>CAJAYZ010000035.1 GCA_903949225.1 uncultured Planctomycetaceae bacterium | reverse complement strand
GGTCACGATCGCGCTCTTCATACCGAAAACCGTTCCTATATTATATCTGCGATCAGGCAGGACCGATTAACAGTGTGGCGTTTTTTCCTGCGTGCCATCGCCTTGCATATCACCCCAAGGTTTTGTACAAGACTTGCCTCACCTTGCTTTTCAACCATGACTTCGCACGTACGACCCGGAAATCAAACTTGCTCAAGGTGACGGTCCCTCGGTCTACCTGCTTTCGAGCGGTGCGTACAAAATCCTCGACCGTAACAGCGGCCAAGCGGGTCGCCGCCGCCGCTGCATGAATGCGATACCATCCGACCGGCTTGGCGTCGTGAAACAGCCCACCAACGCTCAGCAAACGCAGCCAGTACTCAACATCGGTCGCATAGGCCACTTCCGGATCGAACAACCCGACCCGCTCCATGGCTGATCGTCGCCACATCACATGAACCGGCTCTCCAATGATGTTCGTGCCGGACATGATGCAACGGCGTATCATCGCTTTACCATCATAGAAACCGGTTCTCCCAATGCCGTTTCGCACGAACAGCGGCTTCCCGGAACTGTTGATAAGAAGCCTTGCACTCGTCGCAAAGCTGGCCTGCGGATGTTCGATTAAACAGCGATACTGCCGCTCGAGCGCATCGGGTTCGAGGACGTCATCGGCACACAGAAGCTTCAGCAACCCTGCCCGGGACTTCGACACCGCAATATTCCAATTCTCGGGTGCGGGAACCGTCACATTGTTTCGCTCTACTCGAACACGTGAATCGTTGGCCTGCGTCAGCAGACGGTCGATCAACCGAGGCGTCTCATCCGTCGACGCATTGTCGACGATGACGAGTTCCCACTTGGTAAATGTCTGGCA
The DNA here is from genome assembly GCA_903949225.1 of uncultured Planctomycetaceae bacterium. Classification (GTDB taxonomy): domain Bacteria; phylum Planctomycetota; class Planctomycetia; order Pirellulales; family UBA1268; genus QWOP01. The sequence continues at coordinate 3,917 of CAJAYZ010000035.1, read as the reverse complement.
AAGAACGGATTCAAGCGTCTGCTGCAAGTATCGAGCCGCATTATACGCCGGCACAACCACGCTGATGTCAGGCTCCACGACCACTGGCAACCACGTCCTTTCTCTTCGCGATCAACACGGTCCAACCCAGCAACAACGGCTCCTTGCATAAAATGCATCGCGATCCCAAGGCTACTACCTTTCATCGTAGTACGTTATCCGACTTCCCGAGTCATCGAAGCGAAATGGCAATTCGAAGAGGCCACCGAGAGCGGCACGTACTGCAGTTTGCCTCTCGGGCTCGACGTAGAACAGGAGAAAGCCTCCTCCGCCCGCTCCGAGCAGCTTTCCACCGACCGCCCCGGCACGCCGCGCAGCCTCATAGTGAGCGTCGATCTCAGGGTTTGAGACACTCCCCGGCAGCGATCGTTTCAGCACCCAAGCCTCGTGAAGCAATTCTCCGAAGCGCAGCAGCGGACCTGTGGACCTGAGCACCTCGGCTGCCGGCTCAACCAACTTGACCAACTCGTCAAGCACTACCCGCGAACAATCTTCACCGCCCCTCTGAGTTTCCAGCACCTCGCTCGCGTCTCGCTTTAATGCCGTGTAGAAGAGCATCAAGCGATCCTGAATCGCCCGCTTCGTCGTCGGGTTGTACGGCACCGGATCGACGCTCACTCGGCCGTTGGAACAGAACGTGAACGTGTTGATGTTGCCGTACGCCGCCGCGAAGTGATCCTGCTTGCCGATCGTACGACCGAGCCTTTCGATCTCGATATAGGCCGCCTCACTCGCCAGCCGGTACTTTGTCACCGTCTTCCCAGAGAGGCAATACAGCGCGTTCAGCAACCCGACTGCGAAAGCACTGGATGACCCCAGCCCGGTTTGAGCCGGGACGTCCGCCACCGTGACGATCTCGACCGGATGATCGATCTTCAGGAAATCGAGTGTCTCGCGCACGATGGGATGTTCGATGTCCTCGATCCGATCCTTGCATTCCAAGCGGCTCCACACGATTCGATACCGGTGCTCCACGATATCGACGGGTTTCTTCACGCAGACGTAGATGTACTTGTCAATGGTCGTACTGAGCACCCGGCCTTCACCCGCCACGTAGTAACTCTCGAGGTCTGTTCCTCCGCCGATGAAACTGACCCTGAACGGCGTTCGCGATATGATCATGGTCGGAGAAGCATCTCCGCAAAGCCGGTGGCGTCGGGGAACATTGCGGCGGGTTTTTCTGCCAAGGGCAGCGTATCGAGGTCCCTTGGTGGGCCTATGTAGCCACAGCGGCAGCCCGCTCGCCAAGCCGCCGTGCAGTCCCTTGGATCGTCGCCCAGATACCACGTCTGGTCCAGCCGGAGCGAGAAATCCCGGGCCGCAGCGTAAAACATTCCCGGCTCCGGCTTGCGGCACAGGCAGTGATCATCCCAGTGGTGGAAGCAGTAGTGGCTCCCAAGGATCGGCACGCCCACGCGCCCGAGGGCCTCTTTCATCCGCCGGTCGATCTCCCATACTTGCTCCTCGGTCACCATCCCACGCCCCACACCGGCTTGGTTGGAGATCACGATGAAAGCCCATCCGGCTGCCGCCAGACGCTTCAGAGCATCGAGCGTTTCCACCACGAACTTCCAGTCTTTCCAGGCCGAAAGGTAACGAGCCCGCTCGGGCTTGCAGTTGATCGTCCCGTCACGATCGATAAGGAGTATTTTCTTCGGAGTGAAATAGGCGTCGGCAGCCGAGAGCCTCAGCGGATCCGATATGCTTTGATAGGCGTCGCGTTGAAGGAAGGCAGCGAGTTGCCGGGCTGCCGACAGCCGCTCAAGAACCGCACTGAAGGACTCGTCCGCTCCGGTGAAGAAGTCGAAAATCTTGGATGAAAACAGGGCGTAGCCGATTTCCACGGCGTTGAGTCCGGAAACCCGACGGGTAGGGTCGTACGCTGTGATCCTCCCCATGGCGTTCACCGCAACGTTTGCCCGTGTTTCCCGGGGATGAACCGTCAGGCATCCAAGACAGCCGTGCGTTCGAAAGACCTCCTCGACCCGCTGCGGCTGAAAGGTCGCGTAGTTGTCGCCGTAGAGCAGAAGAAAATTCGGCTTCAGGAGCGGCCGTGCGTCCCACAATCGACGTGCGGTTTGCCACTCCTCGGGGCCATGGCGATACTCGAGCCGGATGCCAATACTGGAGCCATCGCCGAGGTTTTCATGGATCATCTCGCCACGGTAACCAGTGAGAAGCACGGCCTCTCGGTAGCCGCTCTCGCGAAGTTGCCCAAGAAGATGCACAAGGAACGGACGCCCAGCAACGGGCGCCAGCGGCTTGGGCAACGAGTCCGTCATCGGCCGGAGCCGTTCGCCTCGGCCGCCACAGAGAATGACGGCCTGATCCGTGATCATGGGGTCTCCTATCATTTCAAACCGACGAGTGACCGGCGCAACGCCCCAATTGGCGTCGTGAGGCGGAAAACCCTTCGTCGCTCATGCCTGCGGAGAGACATAGTCGGGCCAACCGGCGTCCTTCGCCGAAATGTGGGCTGGATCCCGCGGCCATTGGAATCCGAACCGTGGGTCATTCCATCGGATTCCCTGCTCCGCCGCGGATTGATAGAACTCCGACACCACGTAGTAAACGAGGGTGTCGTCCTCCATGGTCATGAAGGCGTTGGCACACCCGGGGGGAATGTGGATGCTGTGGCGGTTCTCGCCGTTGAGCTCGAAGGAGATCGACTTCATGTAGGTCGGCGAATCGGGGCGCATGTCGACGATGATGTCGTGGAGCTTGCCGCGCAGACAGGTGAGGGTCTTTCCTTCACCGTGCGGCGGCAGTTGGTAGTGGAAGCCACGCAGGGTGAAGGCATGGCGGTTCTCAGAGATATTCGACTGGAGGACATGCGATGCGATCCCGTGGGCCGCGAACTCACGGGCACAGAAATGCCGACGAAACACCCCGCGCTCGTCATGAAACGGTTTGGGCTTGATGAGGAAGGCGCCGGGCAGGGACTGGGCTTCGAATTCCACGGGGGCTCCTCGGGGATCAGGACTGCCAGCGGAGGTCACGGTCGAGGGCGCCGGTCGCGACAAGATATTTCAGGTGCTCTAGGCGGATCGTCCTGCGGCCCGTGAAGTCCTGATCTGTGAAGGCGATGTCGCGGAAAAACCGGACGAGCTCTTGGCCGCCACGGTCGAGATCCCACGAGGGGCGGAACCATGGCATGAGTTCGCCGAGGATGCGGCGGAACGACACCCGGTAACTGCGTGAATCCTTTCCGTGCTCGCCAGTGAAGGTCAGGGTCGACCCTGGCATGCAGCGGCTTGCGGCCTCGGCGAGATCGCGGACGGTGAAATTGCCATCCGGAATGCCGACGTTGAACGATCGCCCCTGCACGATCTCCTCCGGCGCCGTGAGGCCGGCGAGGAACGCCTGACAGACGTCGCGCACGTGCACCACGGGGCGCCACGGCGTGCCGTCACTCTTGATCTCGATCCGCCCACGGGTGAACGCACACCCGACCAGATTGTTGAAGACGATGTCGCACCGCAGCCGGGGACTGACGCCGAAGACCGTCGACGGCCGCAGCGCCGTGACAACGAAGCCCGGCGAGGTGAGCTTGCGGATCGCCAGCTCGGCCTCCCACTTCGTCCGGGCATAGGCCGTGACTGGATTTTTGTCGCTCGTGTCCTCGTCGAGCTCGTCGTCCGTCGTCGACACGCCGTACATGCTCTGCGACGAGGCGAACACGAACCGGCGCACGCCGGCCCGCTTGGCGAGCTCGGCCGCGCGGACCGTGCCGGCGAAATTGATCTCCTCGGTGAGTGTCGGCGCGAACTCGCCGAGGGGATCGTTCGACAGGGCAGCCAGATGGACAACCCCCTCGAATCCGGCGAAGTCCGCGACTTCGACGTCACGGATGTCCTTGACCGATTGCCTCGCCGGCT
>CAJAYZ010000034.1 GCA_903949225.1 uncultured Planctomycetaceae bacterium | reverse complement strand
TGCCCGAGGCGTTTCAGCAGGGAACTCTCGAACGGCGGGTGACAGTAGGGTCGAGCCCCCTGGCAATCAAGCTCCCGTAACTGGCCACAGCTCCGTTCGAACACTGCCCGCAGGCGGAGCAACCGCCGGCCGCAAGGCCGGCGGTTTTTTTTGCCAGAGGGAGGCGGGGCCCCGCTCATGAGAAGTTCACACATCGGCGCCATGATGGCCGCCTGGGCATCGCCGGTGCCCGGCCGCGCCGTGCCACGCTCCTCGGAAGAATGGCCCAGAGATGACCGATCGCCGACTCCATCCCGCCGTGGTCAGCCTGCTCTGGACGGCCGCTGGTCTCACACTCCCGCTGGCCGGCCCGATCAGAGCTTTGTCGGGATCGCAGCCAGGAGATGACCGCCCGGCCGTGGCCACGATCGAGTCGATGTACGTCCTCGAAGATGCCCCTCTCCCGCTCCCTCCCGAGACGCCTGCTGCCTCGCACGCCCTCGATTTCCGCTTCGGCGGGATCAGCGACCTTTTCCGTTCCGAGACGGCGGCCGATGGCACGATCCACCTCTGGGGGATCACCGACCGTGGCCCCAACGGCTTTGTCGAAAAGCCTTCCCGCGACGGCAGCTCCGCCAAGCCGTTGCGGACGCTCCCTGTCCCCACGTTCCAACCGCTCTTGGTGAAGCTCGCCCTCGAAGCGCCTGCCGCCGCCGGGAAGCCCGGCTCGCTCCGCGTCGTGGAAGTGAAGCCGATCGCCACCGCCAACGGTGGCCCCGCTTCCGGCCGCCCGGCCGTCGCCCCCCCCCGGTCGAAGCCGATGGTCGATCCCGCCACGGCGCTGCCGCTGCCGGTCGATCCCGACGGCCTCGACACCGAAGGGCTCAGCCCGGCCGACGACGGTGGCTTTTGGATCGCCGAGGAATATGTCCCGTCGCTGCTTCGCCTCACGGCCGACGGACGGATGGTGCGCCGGATCGTGCCGATCGGAGCGGTGCTCGGCGATGGTGATGGCCGTCGCGCCGGCTGCGAGGTCATCGAGGCGTTGCCGAAGGTGTGCCTGCGACGCGCCGACAACCGCGGCTTCGAGGGGCTCGCCCGGTCGCCCGATGGCTCGCGGCTGTTCACGATGCTCCAGAGCCCGCCGGAGCCGTTGGCCGGTGCCGCGGAGGAGGATGCCGTCCACGTCCCGCTCCTGCTCCTCGACCCCGTCCAGGGCTTGCCCCTGGCCGAGTATCGCTACCGGCTCGGAGAGCCGGGGGAGAAGCCGGCCGACCTCATGGCTGCCGACGGCAAGATCTCGGCGCTCGCCGCCACCGGCAACGACTCGCTTCTCGTCCTCGAGCAATCGGCGACCGCCAGCCGGCTCTATCAGGTCGAGCTCGGGGCCGTGGAGCGCCCCGCCGCAGGCCCGGTCGCGACCGTTTCAAAACGACTCGTCGCCGATCTCGCCGCGCTCGCCCCGATCTTCAACGCTGAGCTCAATCGAGGCGCCTCTGGAGCGCCCGGCAAACTCTCCGATCTCAAGTTCGAGGGGCTCGCGCTCCTCGCTCCGGGATTGGTCGCGATCGTCAACGACAACGATTTCGACATGGATCCGGCCGGGGACGCGCCTGCCGATCCGCCGATCCGGCGCACCTGCCTGTGGGTCGTCCGGTTTGCCCCCGATGCAACGGATGCACCGTGACCGATCCGCCGCCGCCCTGGTCAGGGCCGGCGCGCTCGCCGCCGCGGGGTAAGCCCTGCGGCGATCTGCACTGAGCGGGCCCAGAACGAGAGGCCGCCACAGGACGACTCGACACGAACCGTGACGCACGCCCACTGGAGGTGCGTGACGTCGAGGATTCTCACCCTCACCTGACGGTCGCAAGCCTGCGACTCGGGAAACCCAGACACCACCGAGAACTCGTCGACGCCCTCAAAGCGCAGTTGGAGCGACTCATCGGCGCGGCGGAGCGAGAGGATGACCCGCGCGTCTCCCCGCGGCGGGATGGTGTAGCGCAGCTCCTTCACGAGCCAAGCGACGGCATCACGGAGCACCGGATGATCCTTCGCATGGATCAACATGACGCTCGACGTTCGTTCCACGATTGACTACCTCAAGGATCGGTGCTGAAGATCGTGAAAGTAACGGAGGGGAATGAGCGAGGGATGAAGAAACCGTGAGCGTGCGATGAGCAGGCCCCGGAGATCGTCGTGCATGCGACGCCCCCTCGGCGGCTCTCGCCGGAAAGGGAGCGGCGTGCTCGACACGCTGACGGCCCGATCGGGCTCATGATGTGCTCACGCGACGCTCACCAATAAATCGCATCGATAAAGTGACAAGCCGTAAATCAAAGGCTCGACCGATTTCTTTTCGATCTGTGAGTGCCTGTGGCGATTGCCTCATGAAGAACTCACGCGCCGATTCACCTTGGCGCTGCTTGCGCTCCTCGGGCAATCTCCCCGCGCTGATCCCCGTCAACGCCGACGGATCAAGCGCACCAGGAGATTCCAGCCATGCCCCGCCCGACGTTCTCGAGCCGTCTCCTCGACGGCTGTGTCCGCCTCGGCCTCTCGATCGCCGTGGTCGTTTCCGGCCTGCCGGCGATCGCCACGCCGATCGACTTCAGCGGCTCGACCTACACGCAAGACTTCCAGTCGATGACATCTCCCGCATCCGCCAGTAGCGTCCTGGCGTCGGCGATGACGGAGGTCTCGACCCTCAACGGCGGCACGGGCATCGACGGCTGGTACATCTACGGCCAAGGCTGGTCGGGCAATGCAAACAAATGGCTCGGTGCCGATGCCGGCACGAGCACGACCGGTGGATTTCGTCAGTTGATCGACGGCGCCGATCCGATCAACCGGGCGCTCGGTTCACAGGGGTCGGGATCAGCCCTGGGCTTCTTTGGCGTCGTGTTCAAGAACACCTCCGGCGGAACGATCGACAACGTCACGCTCAGCTACGACGCGGTCATGAACCGCGCCCCATCGACGACGGCCAATCCCTATCCGCTCTCGTGGCTGGTGAGCGCCGCCGGGATCACGTCAGGCAGCGCGACCGGGGCTGGCACCTTCAACAATGGCGCTGGAACGTGGAATGCGTCGTCGCTCGGATTCACGACGCCAACGAGTGGCACCGGGAGCCCCGCCGGCACTCCCCAGTCGACGTTCAACCCCTTGTTCACGATCGGCACGAAGTCCGGAAACCTCACCGGCATGAATTGGGGGGCCGACCAGTATCTCTACGTGCGCTGGTCAGAGACCGACAATTCGGGCGCCGACGCCACCGCCGGCGTCGATACGTTCTCGCTCACGCCCCTGGCGGTGCGGAATGTCTCCTGGGATGTCGCCGGGAGCGGCGTCTGGGACACGACGACTTCCAACTGGTCCGACGGTAGCGGTTCGACGACGTTCGCCAACGGTGACCAAGCGACCTTTGCCAACGCCACCGGTGGCACGATCACCCTTTCCGGAGCCCTCGCCCCCGCCACCGTCAACGTTTCGGCTGCTTCCGGCACCTACATCTTCGCCGCGCCGACAACTGGCGACGCCATCGTCGGCGCTGCGTCACTCTCCAAGAGCGGTGGCGGCACCCTGGCGATGACGGGAGCCAACACCTATTCCGGCGGGACGACGATCACTGGGGGAACGGTCGTTCTCGACGCCGACGGCAGGCTCGGCACCGGGGGCGTGACGATCTCCGCCGGCGCCACCCTCCAGAGCAGCGCCGCAAGCGACATCGCGCTGTCGAACAACGTCAGCATCGGTGCCGGCGGAGGCGTGATCGACACCGGCCCCCAAGGGCTGGCGATCGCCAGCATGAACTCGCTCTCCGGGGTTCTCACCAAGACCGGCGCGGGTTCGCTCACCGTCACCGGCGTGTTTACTCCGGGGAGTGGAGGAGGCGTCTCCGTGGCAGCTGGCGACCTGATCCTCGGTGGCGGCCCGACCGCCTCCGGCATCTCCAACCTCGCTGCCTCGGGCGTCCTCACGGGTAACCTCGTCCTCTCCGGCACGCAGCGGCTGAATGTCAACGACGGCGCCACGCTCTCAGGCAGCGGCCAGATCCAACTCCCCACCTCCGGGGCCCTGATCTCGAACCTCTCCGGCAACGCCGGCGGCACCGTCTCGGCAGGCATCGGCCTCAATTCGACCGGCCAGTCGTTCACCGCCGGATCGTGGACTGACGCCACCTACACGCCGGGGACTTTCACGAGCACGATCGGGGCGACAAGGGGGCTGAACACGAGCACCACCGGCAACCTCACGATCTCCGGCGTGATCAGCGGCGACTCCGATCTCGATCTCTCCAACAGCACGCTGGGGGGTGGCGGCGGCGGCATCCTCACGCTCTCTGCCCAAAACACCTACGGCGGGAACACGACGATCAACTCCGGGACGCCCGACGTCGCCGGCACCGCCTCGATCAAGCTCGGCATCGCCAATGCCTTCCCCACCACGACCGGCGTGATCGTCGGCACGAAGACGGGAATCGGTGCCGCTCGGCTCGACATCAACGGCTTCAATCAGCAGGTGGCCTATCTTGCCGACGGCGCCAATGCCACGGTGGGGAGCGCGAAGAACCTGTCGATCGTCAACAACGGTCCCCAGGATGCCACCCTCACCCTCGGCGGCGCCACGACCCCCGGCAACGGTTTTGGGGGCGTGATCGGCACTGGGAGCCAGATGATCAACGTGGTCAAGACCGGCGCCAACACCCAGACGCTCACCGGGGCCAACACCTACACCGGCTCGACGACGATCGCGGAGGGAACGCTTGCCCTCTCCGGGGCCGGCTCGATCAACGCCTCGCCGACGGTCACCGTCGCCTCCGGGGCGACGTTCGACGTCGCGGCCGTCGCCGCCGGCTACACGGTGGCCAACGGCCAGACGCTCGGTGGCTCAGGCACCGTCAGCGGCGCCGCGACCGTCGGCGGCACGATCGCCCCGAACATGAACGCGATCGGCACGTTCACGATGGGGGCGACCACGCTCGCCGGTGGCGGTGGGCTCAATTTCCAGATCTATGACGCCGCCGGAAGTGCCGGCAGCGGATGGGATCTCCTCAGCACCACAGGCGACGTCACGGTGCCCGGCTCGGGCTCGTTCACGATCCGGCTGGCCAGCGCCTCGAGCGCCGGCGGCGCGGCGGGCCAGGCGATCAACTTCAACGACAACACCGCTAACTCCTGGGCGATGATGACCACGGCCGGAAGCCTGCTCGGCTTCGACGCCAACCGCTTCACGGTCGACGCCTCGGGGTTTGCCAACAATCTCGCCGGCGGCACGTTCACGGTGAGTGACACCGGGGCATCGGGCACCGGCCTCTATCTCGTGTTCACCCCGGGGAACGTTTCCACCTGGGAAGGCGGTAGCGGGACATGGTCGGAGGGCGGCAGCGGCTGGTCGAGCGGCACGTGGGATCCGTCGCGAACCGCCGTGTTCTCAAGCCCCGCCGGGACGGTGGCCGTCGACGGCGTCGTGCAGGCCAACAACGGAATCCAGTTTGAGGTCGCCGACTACACGTTGGCCCAGGGCGCTCTCCACCTCGGCGGCGCGAGCACCCCGGTCAACGCTATCACCACCGCGGCTGGCACGACGACGATCGCTTCCGACGTTCTCGCCCTGAATGGCTTCACCAAAGCCGGCCCCGGCACGCTCGTCCTCGCCGGCAGCACCACCGCCTCGCAGGTCGCGCTGTCCGCCGGCACCCTCCAGGTGGGTGCCGGGGGAACCTCCGGCTCACTCACCGGGGATGTCTCGCTCGCTGGCGGCACGACCCTGCTCGTCAACCGGATCGATGCCGCGAGTCTGACGGGCAACATCACTGGGTCCGGTTCGGTGCGCACTGCAGGGGGCGACCTCACCCTCGCCGGCTCGATCGGCGAGAACGTCGCGGTCACCAATGCCGGAAGCGCTGTCGTGACCGTCGCCGGAAGCCTCACCGGAGCCGCCTCCCTCACCAATTCCGGCCCGGGTCGGATCGATGTGACCGGATCCACGGTGACCACCACCGGGGCGATCAACGCCTCCGCCGGCACGATCGGATTCGGCGACGCTGGCCTGGGGAGCGGCCCCGTGAGCCTCTCAGGCGGCGGTGTCCTCGCGTTCGACGGCACGGCACCGAAGACGATCACCAACGCGATCACCGTGGCCGCGAGTGGCGCCGTCATCGACGTCGCCTCCGATGACAGTCTCACTCTCGGCGGCTCCCTGACCCGCACCGGTGTGCTCACGAAGACGGGTGACGGCATCCTGTCGGTGGCCACTCTTCCCACGTCGAATCTCTCGATTGCCGCCGGCACGCTCGACGTCTCGGCGACCGGCACTTTGAACGTGACAAGTGACCTCGCGCCCCTGTTCGCCGGCGGCAAACTCGCCTTCTCCGGGGCCAACGTCCGCGTCAACGTGAACACCGTCCAGACCGGCAACGGGACGATCGAGTTCACGAAGGGAGGCCAATCGATCGCCGTCGCCGGGGCCAGCGGTACGCTCTCCAATCCCGTTGCCCTCGCCCTCCCATCAGGGGCCCTCAACCTCGGTGCCACAAGCGGCAACACGCTCAACGTCAACGGCCCGATCTCCGGCACCGGGGGGCTCAATCTGGCCGTCGGCGGCTCCGGTGGCGCGGGCGTCACCAACCTCAACGCCCAAAGCACGTTCAGCGGCGATGTGACGGTCAACTCCGCGGCCTCAGCAATCCATCGTCTCGGCGTTGACAACGCCCTGCCGACGACGGCGGGCGTGACGTTCGGCTCGACCGCCGGATCGATCGATCTCAATG